>ONBQ01000057.1 GCA_900316145.1 uncultured Eubacteriales bacterium | reverse complement strand
GCGGATGAAGGGAATCGAACCCCCACGATGTTACCATCGGCAGATTTTGAGTCTGCTGCGTCTGCCAGTTCCGCCACATCCGCAGACATGATCCCCTTTTACATAGGGCAAAACTTATCTTATCACGGGATCGAATGACTGTCAAGTGTTTTATTTCGAATTTTCAGAAAATGCACGCCTTTTCAAAGCTTGAATAGTGTGATATACTGGTCTTTATGATAATATACAGCCAGGAGGTAAGGAAATGACGGAAAAAGTTTTGCTCATTGATGGGTATTCCATCGCGAACCGCGCCTTTTACGGGATCCCGCTGCTTTCCAATGCGGAGGGGGTCTATACCAACGCGGCTTATGGGTTCCTTACCATTTTACTTAAAGTCATGAATCTGGAGAAGCCAACGGCCGTGGCCGCTGCTTTTGATCTGAAATCACCTACTTTTCGTCATAAAATGTATGCGGAGTATAAGGGTACCCGAACGGGTATGCCGCAGGAACTTTTGAGTCAGATCCCTTTGATCGAAGAACTGCTTACGTCTCTTCAGATCCCGGTCTATTCTAAAGAGGGATATGAAGCGGATGATATTTTAGGAACGTTGGCCAAGCATTACGCGAAGGAAGGCTCCAGTGTCACTATCTTGTCGGGTGACAGGGATCTTCTGCAGCTTTCTGAGGATCAGATCAAGATCCTGATCCCGAAAACACAAAAAGGCGGAACCGAACTGGAGAGCTATTACCCGGCCGATGTGGAAGCCAAATACGGGGCGGATCCTGCGGGATATCTGCAGATGAAGGCCCTTATGGGGGACAGTTCCGATAATATCCCCGGCGTGCCGTCTATCGGAGAAAAAACGGCGGCCAAGATCATCGCGCAGTTCCACACAGTGGAGGAGGCGATCGCCCATGCTGATGAGGTCAAACCGCCAAAAGCTTCTAAAAATCTGAAGGAATTCGCGGATCAGGCCCGTTTCAGTCTGGCGCTGGCTACTATCTGTACGGATGTTCCGATGGAGGATAAGCTGATCCCTGCCTGGCAGGAGGAGCTCTTGCATGGCGATGCGTTTCTCAGCCTGCTTAAGACTTACAATTTTAAGAGCCTTCTGGAACGTTTCGCGGCTCCGGCTGAGGAGGAAAAAGAGACTGTAAAAGATGCTCTGCCGCAGGTCCTGGATATTTCTGAGGCAGAAGCGCTGAAGGATTATCTGAAAGGAGCAAAGCAGTTAGGCTTGCGCTTTTCGGTGGAGGATGAAGAACTGATCGGAATGGCCCTGCAGGCGGATGAAAAGGATCCCTGCTGGGTCCAGGCGTCCTTGCTGCCGGATCTGAAACCCTGGCTGGTGGATCCTGAGGTCTCCCTCATAGGGCATGATATAAAAGAAGAGATCCGCTTTATGCTGCAACAGGATATACAGCCTGGATATGTCGCCTTTGATACCATGGTAGCGGCGTATCTGCTGAATCCGGCCAAAGATGGATATACGATCGCCGAGCTGAACAGTGTGTACAATCATACGGTCATCCCGGCGGAAGAGGAGATCCTGGGAACCGGAGCCAAGAGAAAGTCCATTCGCGAGGTCGATCCGGACCAATGGAAGCGCTTCGCAGCGGCCGAGGTCCATGCGGTCATGCAAATGCGTGAGCGGTTAACGATGGCTCTTCAGCAGGCAGATATGTGGGATCTGTTTGCCGATATCGAGCGTCCGTTGATCGAAGTGCTGGCTTCTATGGAAAAAGAGGGCATCCGTGTGGAGCCGGAGGTGCTTAAGACCTATGGCCAGGAGCTGAAAGTCCAGACGGAAGAAGCACAGGCGCGCATCTATGATATGGCGGGCGAAGAGTTCAACATCAACTCGCCGAAGCAGCTGGGCCATATTCTGTTTGAAAAGCTGGGCCTTCCGGCAGCCAAGAAAACGAAATCCGGCTATTCCACGTCGGCTGATGTGCTGGAAAAGCTTAGATATCGCTACCCGATCGTGGATGAGATCCTGAACTACCGTCAGGTAAACAAGCTGGAAAGCACTTATGTCGAAGGCTTGATCCCTTGCATCCGGGAAGATGGCAAGATCCATTGCCGCTTCAAGCAGACGGTCACCGCCACAGGACGGCTTTCCAGTACAGATCCGAATCTGCAGAACATTCCGATCCGGATGGAGATGGGCCGGAAGCTGCGTAAGGCTTTTATTCCCAAGGATCCGGATTACTTCTTCATGGACGCCGATTATTCTCAGATCGAGCTCAGGCTTCTGGCACATATGTCAGGGGATGAAAACATGATCCGGGCCTATCAGGAAGGGGCGGATATCCATACCCGCACGGCCTCTCAGGTCCTGGGCCTTCCGCCGGAAATGATCACGCCTCAGCAAAGAAGCGCGGCCAAGGCGGTCAGTTTCGGCATCATCTATGGGATCAGCGCTTTTTCGTTAAGTGATGATCTGCATATCTCGCAGAAGGAAGCGGCGGAGTATATCCAGCGGTATTTTGCCCAGTACCCAAGAGTACACGGGTTCCTGGATGATTGTGTCAAGCAGGCGAAGGAAAATGGATACGGTCTTACGATATTCGGCCGCAAGCGTCCGATCGATGAGCTGAAGTCCTCCAATTTCAATATGCGTTCATTCGGAGAACGAGTCGCCAAGAATATGCCGATCCAAGGTTCAGCAGCGGATATCATCAAGATCGCCATGATCAAGGTCTATGAAAGGATCCGCAAGGAAGGCCTGAAAAGCCGTCTGATCGTGCAGGTCCACGATGAACTTCTGATGGAAGTCTATCGGCCGGAAGAGGAGGCAATACGCCGGATCTTGGAAGAAGAGATGATGGGAGCCGCGGATCTGAAGGTCCCGTTGGAGATAGATGTACATACAGGAGAGAACTGGTATGAAGCCAAATAAAGTGATCGGATTGACAGGGTCGATCGCCTCTGGAAAAAGCACAGCCGCGTCTATCCTGAAAAAAGAATATGGTATCTTTTGTATCGATGCGGATCAGGTGGGTCATGAGATCCTGGAAGATCCCAAAGTGAAGGCTAGGCTTCTGGAAGCGTTTGGACCGGATATCTTTCGGGATGACCGTTCGGTAAATCGCAAAGCCCTGGGAGACCTGGTTTTTGAACAGGAAGAACGACTGGAGACACTGAACCAGATCACGCATCCGGCTATCATCGCCTCGATCGAAGAGCGCCTTCAGAAGGCGGATACTACGGCACCGTTTCTGATGATCGAAGCTTACGGCCTTCTGCAGACGGACCTGAAAGACATGGTCGATGAAATCTGGGTCGTAGGCTGTGACCGAAAGACCCGCTTAAGAAGGGTCATGGAGCGTCAGCATCTTACGGAAGAAGAGGCGAAGGCCCGGATCAATGGTCAGTGGCCGGATGAGAAATACAGAGACGCGGCGGATGTCTATCTGGATGGAAGCGGCACGGAAGAGTTTTTAAAGGAGCAGTGTGATCTGCTGATGAAGCGATACGTATGATGCATATGAAATGTTTGAAATGGACGGCGATCCTGATGGGCTTGATCCTGATGCTCTCCGGCTGTGGCATTGCACAGGATGAAAAAGGATCCTCCATAGAGAGTGAACCGGCAGAAAGCCGTCAGGAAGAACAAGCCCCTTCTCAGGAGGAGGCGGAAGAACCGGAAACTCCGGATCCGATCCCCGAGGAGGGCGGCATGCTGCGCTTGTCTATGGTGATCAGTAAAGACTATAATCCGCTTACCATAACAGACCCTTATGCGGCACAGGTTTTAAGCCTGATCTTCAGTCCGCTGATCGATTTTGATCAGCAGGGATATCCGCATGAAGCGATCGTGTCCGAGTGGGAAATGGCGTCGGATAATCGTTCCGCCACTTTCACGATCAATCCGGATGTGCAATGGCAGAACGGGTCCGATGTCACAGCAGGGGATGTAGCGTATTCGGTAAGCATTATCCAGAATGCGGAGAATTCGATCTACGCGCCCTGTCTGGAACATGTGACGGGAGTCAATGTGCTGGATAACGACCGTTTCGAGGTATATTTTGATATCAGTTCTCCCTTGAATATGAACCGGCTGTATTTTCCGGTCATATCACGGGATTACTACAGTCAGTCAGGGCATGAGCTCGAGCCGATGGGAACCGGGCCCTATATGCTGGAATCTTACGTCACGATGCAGAAGTTCGTCTTGACGGCGAATCCCACCTATTATGGAACCAAACCCTATATTCCAACGGTCGAGATCGATCTGACCCGTTCGGAAGTTCGCAAAGACAGCTTTGACAGGGAAGTGACCAATCTTGTCTATATGGATGAGATCAACTGGAGCGGTTATATCAATAAAAGCACCGTAGGGGTCCACGTTTTCCCCAGCTCAGAGCTGGAAATGCTGACCATGAATCTGGAGAGGATCCCGGAGGCTGACACCCGCAAAGCGATCGCTTACGCGATGGATGCCAGGGAGATCCTGCGAACGACCAATGTGGAAAAGGGCGATGTGACAGAGATCCCCATCTCCCCGGTCCTATGGTATGGTCCGGACAATCCGTCACATTATGGCCTGAACAGCGATAAGGTAGCGGAGCTACTGGACCTTTCCGAGCAGCTGACGATCGAACTGTTGGTCGACCGTGACGACAGCTTGCAAATGGCGATCGCGGAGGAGATCTCCTCCGAATTAGCCCAGCAGGGGATCCAGGCTGTATTGTCCGCCGAGGACCATTCGGCCTATGAGCAGGCGCTGCAAGCCGGAGAGTTTGACGCGGCGATCGAAACAGTAGAGGCCAGCACGGATCTGGATCTGAGACTGTTCCTTACCGATGGATGGAACAATCACAGCGGGTATATATCCGAAACGATGCGGACTTTGCTGGACGAGGAAGGTGCGCAGACGGAAGAAACACAGATCCATCAGGGGTTCGTCAAGATCGGCAGCCAGTTGGCGGAGGACCTTCCGGTCTATCCGTTGTTCTTCTTAAAGAAAGCAACTTTGACCGGAAATGGAGTCATGGGACAGTTAAGTCCTACAGATCATTATGTTTTCCGCGGCGTCGAGAACTTATTCATGGAAAGCAGATAATGGATACTTTGTAAGGATGGGAAAGGAAGGTCAGTATGGGGTATTGGAACAGCCGTGGTCTGAGGGGAAGCGTCTTTGAAGAGATGATCAACCTGACCAATGAGCAGTATGATAAGCGGGGCATTGCCTTGATCCAAAAGATCCCTACACCGATCAAGCCGGTCGAGTTCGACACGGTGAAAAGGACCATCAAACTGGCTTATTTTGAACAGAAGAGTACCGTTGACTATATCGGCGTGATGCAGGGGATCCCTCTGTGCTTCGACGCGAAAGAGACGGCGAGAAAAAGCCTTCCTTTCGGCAACATCCATCCGCACCAGGTCCGGTTCATGAAAAAGTTCGCGGAGCAAGGCGGGATCGCGTTCCTGCTGGTGCATTTTACCCGGGATGACGCCTATTATCTGCTTCCGCTGGAGACGTTGGTCGAGTATTACGAGGCGGAGGAAAAAGATGCTGTCAAGTCGATCCCGCGGGAAGCTTTCGATGAGCAGTATCGCATCACACCGCCGGATGGAGGGTTCTTTAATTTTCTGAAAGCCGCGCTACTGTATTATGATCAGCTGCAGGAAAAAAAGAGTTGATAATTATACGGAAGTCAGTTATAATATGCGCCGTCTGATCCCCATGCGATGAAACGGACATGGCGCAAAAGATGATCGATAAAGGAGAAGTGAAGAATGGCTGGATATACGATCGTTCTGGACGCGATGGGCGGAGATAATGCCCCGCGCTGCAATGTGGAGGGGGCTATCCTGGCCCTGGGACAGGACAAAGATCTGAAGCTGGTTTTGACCGGCAAGCAGGATCAGTTGAACAAACTGCTGGATGAGTGTAGATCACAGGGACAGACCTGGGATGAGAATAGGCTTGCGATCGTTCATACAGAAGAAGTGATCGAGAATGAAGAGCATTCTCCGGCAGAAGCCGTTCGCGCGAAACGGAATTCTTCTTTGTCTGTTGGCTGCCAGATGGTCCGGTCCGGAGAGGCGGACGGAATGGTTTCCGCCGGCAACACCGGCGCGGTCCTGTCGGGAGGAACGCTCTTGATCGGCCGCATCAAAGGGGTGCAGAGGCCAGCCTTAACATTGCCGTTGCCCACAGGCAACCCGCCGACCGTTATGGTCGATGTCGGAGCCAATATGGATGCCAAGGCTTCTTATCTGGTCCAGTTCGCGCGTATGAGCACCATCTATTTCCGTGAACTTTACGGAGTGGAAAAGCCCAGAGTCGCGTTGCTGAATGTCGGAGTCGAAGAGGGCAAGGGCACCGAATTGACCAAGGAAGTCTATGATCTTCTGAAAGCGGATGAGGCCATCAATTTCATCGGGAACATTGAAGCCCGGGAAGTACTGATGGGCGCTTCCGACATCGTAGTGTGTGACGCGTTTGCCGGCAACGTCTTTTTGAAGACTGTCGAAGGCACGGCCAAATTTATCATGAATCAGCTGAAAGCAGGGATCAAGGACTCCTTCAAAGCCAAGATCGGCGCGTTACTGATGAAGAAAACGCTGAAGGGTCTGAAGAACAGCCTGGATCCTTCCTCTGTAGGCGGCACTCCGCTTTTAGGAGTGAAAGGCGCGCTCATCAAGGCGCATGGCAATTCTGACGCGATCGCGATCATGAATGCCATCCGTCAGTGCGCGATGTTCATTTCTACGGGCGTGAATGATAAGATCGCGGAGAGCATCCGCGGCTAATGTCCTTTTTAAGTACCATGATAAAAAAAGGAGGGAAGAATACGAATGGATGATCGATTTGACCGATTGAAGCAGATTCTTGAGGACGAACTCGGCATCGATAAGGAAGAGATCACAGAGGAAAAATCCTTAAAGGATGATTTCGGTGCGGATTCTATGGACATGTTCCAGATCTTTGTGGGCATGGAAGTGGAATACGACATAGAACTCGATTCCGACGAGACGGAGAACGTCAAGACTGTCGGAGATCTGATTCAGATCGTCAGAGACTACACCTGATTCGTATGCGCCGTGCGACCTTACCAACGGGTCGCACGGTTATTATGAGACCGAAAGGAATAACATGCAGAAAAAAATACAAAAACTGGAATCGGTCCTGCAATACACTTTTACGGATACGACGCTGCTCCTGATGGCGATGACACACAGCTCGTATGCGCATGAGCGTCTCGAAGATACCCGGTTCTACAATGAAAGATTGGAATTTCTGGGGGATGCTGTGCTGGAACTGGCAGTATCCCGAATGTTGTATATGACGATGAGCGAGCAGGAGGGCGATCTGTCCAAGACCCGGGCTTCCATCGTTTGCGAGCCTTCTTTGGCCTATGTGGCCCGTGCTTTGGATCTGGGACAGTTCCTTCGCTTAAGCCATGGTGAGGAAAAAAACGGAGGAAGAGAGCGCAGTTCCATTCTGTCCGATTTTGTGGAGGCTATTATCGGAGCGATCTATCTGGACGGCGGGTATGAACCGGCCCTCTCCTTTATCGAAAGGGAGCTGTTCACCCGTCTGGAGGAGATCCACGAGCATACTGGCCGCGACTATAAAACGGATCTGCAGGAGAAAGTGCAGGCGCAGGCGGAAACAGTCCGCTATGACCTGATCGAGACGGCAGGTCCTCCGCATAACAGACGGTTCACCATGCAGGCGGTCGTAGCGGATAAGGTCTTGGGACAGGGTATCGGTAAAACAAAAAAGGAAGCAGAGCAGCAGGCAGCCAAAGCGGCGCTTGAAAAGCTATGAGGATCAATCATTCATGGAACTGAAACGAGTAGAAATGGTCGGCTTCAAATCCTTTCCGGAAAAGCTGAGCATTACATTCGATAAAGGCATCACGGCGATCATCGGCCCCAATGGCTCCGGCAAGAGCAATATTTCCGACGCGATCCGCTGGGTGCTGGGCGAACAGAGCGCGAAATCGCTGCGAGGGACCCGCATGGAGGATGTCATTTTTGCCGGGACGCAAAGAAGAAAACCTCTGGGCTACGCGCAGGTCACGCTCGTTCTGGACAATTCGGATCACAAGATCGATCTTCCTTTTGAAGAGATCGCGATCTGCCGCCGGGTCTATCGTTCGGGTGAGAGTGAGTATTTTGTGAACCAGACGCGCTACCGTCTGAAGGATATTCATGAGATGCTGATGGATACCGGTATCGGTAAAGACGGGTATTCGGTCATTGGACAAGGCCGAATCGATCAGCTGTTATCGACAAAGCCGCAGGAGCGGCGTCTGATCTTTGAAGAAGCCGCCGGCATCGTAAAATACAAGACCCGTAAAGAAGAGGCAGCCAAGCAGCTTGCGGAGGAAGCCGTTTCCTTAAGCCGCGTCAATGACCGCCTTTTTGACATGGAACAAAGGCTGGGTCCGCTCAAAGAGCAGGCGGAGAAAGCAGAACAGTATAAAGCCCTGGATGAAGAGCTCAGGGTCTATGAGATCAACAGCTTCCTGGATCAGTATCATCAGTATAAGAAGCAGTATGATGAAAATGAATCTAAGCTGAACGCCTTGGAGTCGGATCTCGGGCAGGCCAGGACCGCGCAGGAAGAAGCAAAGGCGCGCTCCGCCAAATTGCAGGAAGAAACAGAAAGCGTAGGGCAGGCAGTCACGAAGGCTTTCCAGGATCTGTCCACGGCCCGTCTGGAAAGGGAATCCGCAGATGGAGACCGCAGGCTGAAGGTGCAGGAAAAAGAGCATGCGGAGCAGGAGATCACCAGCAGCACGGCTCGCCTCAACGAAGTCAAAGCCAAGCTGAAAGCCCGCAGCCAGACGATCGATCAGGAAGAAAAGCTGCTTAAGGATCTGGAAAAAGAGGATCTGGCCAAAGAAAAACTGCAGAATACTTATATCGAGCAGGACCGTTCTCAGGCAGAAGCGCTCCTTCTGTGCGGTCAGGCCCGTATATCCGCGGAAGATAAATGGGGCAGGGTCCGCGATCAGCTGGAAGAGCAGAAGCGCAAGCGGGATGCATTGCAGATCCGCGTGGAGCAAAGCCGTTCCGTGCTTTCCGGCGCGGATGAGCAGATGAGCGATCTGGTCCAGAACTATTCAGAGGAAAAAGAAAACCTGGATCGCCGCACGGCCCTTCGGGAGGATCTTCTGGCCAAGTCCGAAGCTAAAAACAAGGAAGCGCAAGAAAAAGAAGCCCGCTTGATCGAAATGAGGGCTTCGATCCATGACACCCAGCGCAAGGCGGAAGCGATCCTGCAAGAGATCCGCAGCGCGCAGGAGCGTTTGAAATGGATCGCGGATCTGGAACGGGAATATGAAGGTTATTCAGCCAGTGTAAAGACCGTCATGCAGCTGAAGAACCGTCAGCCGCAGCGCTGGCGGGGCGTGCGCGGGACCGTCGCTGACCTGATCACGATCCCGGAGCCTCTAACGGAAGCACTGAATGTCGCCCTTGGCGGAGCCGTGCAGAATATCATCCTGGAAAAGCAGGATGAGGCGAAAGAACTGATCCGGATCCTGCGGGAGCAGAAAGCGGGTCGTGCCACCTTCCAGCCTCTGGATTCCGTTTCCGGGCGTGACCATGGCCGCAGCCAGGGTCAGATCCTGGAAATGATGCAGAAGCAGAAGAAGATCCTGGGCTTCGCGGATGAATTGATCACCTATGATGCCCAGTACAAACCGGTCATCAGCCGCCTTTTGGGCAATGTGATCGTAGTAGAGGATTTTGATACCGGCGCGGCGCTCAATCAGCGCTTTAACGCCTATTACCGCATCGTGACCTTGAAAGGTGAGATCTTTAATATCGGCGGATCCATCACCGGAGGCAGCAGTACCGTCAGGGAGAACAGCATCTTAGGCCGCCGGGCGGATAAAGAACGCACACAGAGCTCTCTGAAGCAAAAGCAACAGGAGAATCAGGAATTGACGGCCAAGGCCGCTGAGCAGATCCGAAGCCGGGACCGCTTGCAGATGGAGCTTTCTTCCCTGAAGGAAGAGCTCTCATCTCTGGAATCCGCGCGCATGGAGACCGAGCAGGAGATCGCGAAGAGCCGGTTCGTGGTGGAACAGCTGGAAGAGAGAAGAAGCCGGTTCGATCAGACGCAGCAGGAACAGCTTAAAGAGATCGAGGAACGGCAGGCAGAAATGGATCTGCTGGAAAAGCAGATCGAAAACACCAGCCATGAAATGGAAGCTCTGGGTCAGCAGGTCGAATCTTTGCGGCACGAACAAGAGATGCGCCGCAGACAGAATGAAGAACTCCGCATGCAGATGATGCAGCTGCAAGTAGAGCGCAGTGCCATCATGCAGCAAAGAAGTTCTTTGGACCGCACGCTGGAGTGGGAATACAACGAGATCGAGGATCTGAGCCAGAAGGCAGACGCCCTGCTGGATTCTACGGCGAATGACCGGGAACGGATCGCCAGCCTGGAAAAGGAGATCGAGAGTCTGGGACAGCGGTATGAGCAGCTGGGTCAGACGATCCTTAAACTGGAAAAGGTCAGCGCCGGTCTGGAAGCCAAGAAAACGGATAAAGAGCGTGAGCGTGAACAGGTCATCGCGGAAACAGAAGAAGCGATCCGCATCTGTTCCGGACTGGAGAAAGAGCAGATCCGACTGGAAGCGGCCTTTAACCGAGCCAAGAAGGATCTGACCAATCTGCAGGATCAGATCTGGGAAAAGTATGAACTGACGTATAACGCGGCGCTTCGCCTGGAGAAAAAAGACCTGGGCAGCAAGACGGCTGTAGCCAAAAGGATCCAGGAACTGCGCGGGCAGATCCGGAGATTGGGTCCTGTCAGTCTGCAGGCGATCGAAGAATACGCCATTTTGTCGGAGCGTTTCGCGATCGATACTGCGCAGAAGGAAGATATCGTAAAAGCCACAGAGAGCCTGGAGCAGGTCATCCGCCAGCTGACAAGACAAATGGAGAACCAGTTCGAAGAGAGCTTCAAGCAGATCGCGGAATCCTTCGATAAGGTGTTCAGACGTCTGTTCGGAGGCGGCAGAGGCATCCTGCGTCTGGCTGAGGACGCGGGGGTCCTGGACTGCGGCATCGAGATCATCGCGCAGCCGCCAGGGAAGAAGCTCCAGAACATGATGCTTCTTTCCGGTGGAGAAAGAGCCTTAACGGCGATCGCGCTGTTGTTCTCGATTCAGCAGCTTTCTCCGGCACCGTTCTGCGTGCTGGATGAGATCGAGGCCGCGCTGGATGACGCGAATGTAAGCCGCTTTGCGGGATATTTGAATGAACTTTGTGAGCATACGCAGTTTATCGTCATTACGCACCGTAAGGGCACGATGGAAGCGGCTCATACCATGTATGGCGTGACCATGGAGGAGAAGGGTATTTCCAAGTGCTTCTCCATGCAGTTTGAAGATACGGAAGAAATGGAGTGGATCGAAGATGGGGTGGTTTGAATCACTGCGCCGGGGTCTGTCCAAGACCCGCAATCGTTTCCTGGGCAGTTTGGAGTCATTGTTCGGCGCCTATGACGAAGTCGATGATGATTTCTTTGATGAATTGGAGGAGATCCTGATCCTGGCGGATATCGGCATGGAAACAGCCGTCGAGATCACTGACCGGGTAAGGGAGGAATCCCGTGACCGGAGACTGAAGAAGCCGGCTGAAGTCTACGAGGTGCTTAAAGAGCAGATCGCGGATATGATGCGGGCGGAGGATCCGGATATCATTGAAGAAGGTGCTATGAACGTACTGCTTGTCATCGGTGTCAATGGAGTCGGAAAGACGACGACCATTGGCAAGATGGCAGCTCAGTTCACATCGGAGGGACATAAGGTCCTGCTTGCGGCGGCGGATACTTTCCGGGCCGCGGCTATCGACCAGCTGAAGATCTGGGCCGACAGATCCGGAGTGGATATCGTGGCCCATCAGGAAGGCGCGGATCCGGGAGCGGTCGTTTATGATGCCGCGCAGGCGGCTAAGGCCCGTAAGGCGGACATCCTCTTGTGTGATACGGCAGGCCGTCTGCACAACAAGAAGAACCTGATGGATGAGCTTGGCAAGATCAACCGGATCCTGGATCGGGAATTGCCCGGCGCGCATAAGGAAGTCTTGCTTGTCGTAGACAGCACGACCGGTCAGAACGCGATGCAGCAGGCGAAGCTTTTTGCCGAGACGGCGCCTATCACCGGTATCATCCTGACCAAGCTGGATGGCACTGCCAAGGGCGGTGTGGTCATTTCGATCGCGTCCCAGCTTGGCATCCCGGTCAAATATATCGGTGTCGGAGAAGGAATCGATGATCTGCAACGCTTTGATCCGGAAGAATTCGCAGAGGCGCTCTTTACTCAGGGAGCAGAAGAATGAGTTTGTATATCTGTATGGATATAGGGTCTACGGACCTGAAATACGGCCTGATCGATGAAGCAGGCCGTATTTTGCTCAAACAGTCCAGACCCTCTGAAGCAGGTCAGGGCGGTCCGCGTCTGATGGAGGTCGTTAAAGAGGCGGCCGCGGAAATGATCAGCCGGGCGGTGCAAAGGCCGGAGGGTATATGCCTCTCGACCAGTGGTATGGTGGACTGTGAAAAGGGGAGCATCCTCTACGCTTATGCCGGCCAGATCCCGGAGTATACCGGAATGCCGGTCAAATCGATCATGGAAGAGGCCTTTCACATCCCCTGTGAGATCGAAAACGATGTCAAATGCGCGGCGCTGGGAGAGTATTACCAGGGGGAAGCGGCTGGAGACTGCTTCATGATGACCATCGGAACAGGCATCGGCGGCTGCTATATCCGCCGTGGCGAGGTGGTGCATGGGGCCGGCGCCAGCGCGGGCGAGGTCGGCTATATGGAGGTAAACGGCAGAAGATTTCAGGACCTGGCTTCCGCCAGCGCTTTGTGCAGAAGAGTAGCGGAGCGAAAAGGAATCTCTTCCATTACCGGATACGAGGTCTTCGACCAGGCGAAGGAGGGAGATGCCATCTGCCTGGAGGAGATCGATGCGCTGTGCGAGGCGTTGGCGTCCGGTATCGCGATCCTTTGCTATGTGTTAAATCCGGACCGTATCGTCCTGGGAGGAGGCATCATGGCGCAGGAGAGAATGCTTCGGCCCCGGATCGAACGGGTCCTGGCCCAGAAGCTGCTTCCGGTCGTGTATGGATCGACCAGACTTTGCTTTGCCAAAACAAAAAATGACGCCGGCATGATCGGCGCGTTCTATCATTTTCAGAATCAACGGAGAAAAGAATGAAACGGTATTTCATCTGTGGTTTGATCAGTATGATGCTTATCCTGGTCATGAGCGGGTGTCAGAAAAAGGCAACGCCGGAAAGCCTGCTTCAGCAAGTTAAGAAGAATGTGGAAGGATCGACCGGCATCGACGTCAGCATGAGCATGGAGCTTCGGGCAGAAGCCGACGAGGCGGATGAAGCAAGCTATGACGAGGATCTGACGATGCGGTATGATGTCAAAGCATCGCATGAGCCGGAGATCTTCTATATCGATGAACAGCTGACCGGCCACGTGGGGGGAGAGACCCTGGAGGATACTCACATCTATCTGTATGGCCTGCTGGAAGAACCGGAAGGAACGATCTGGTATGGCGACGGAGAAGACTGGAGCGTCAAGACCGGAAGCGAAAAAGAGATCACATCCGTGACCGATCTGATCGATCTCCCAGGGAAACTTGCTTCCGGGGATGATATGGAACTCACGATCCAGAAAGAGGAAGAAAACCAAGAGTTCTATGTCTTAAGCGGCACTGTGACCGGCGCGATGCTGGAACGCATGGCCAATGCGGTGGATTCTGTCGGCGAGATCTTTGGAGGCGCAATGTTCGTGGGGACCGGGCTGTATGATTTCAAAGTGCCGATCACGATCCGGATCGATCGCGAAACGAAGCAGTTTGCCTCGATTACGCTGGATATGACAGAAGCCATCAATACCTGGGAGGAGGAATCAGACTTTTCCTATGTTGGGATCCGGTTTGATTTTCATGCTTTCCAGCTGGAAGAACCTCTCGCGGTCCCGGATGAGGTGAAAGAGAATGCCTTTGATGAAGAGACCTATGTGGAAGAAGACCCGTCTGAGGATTCGGAACCGGTGGAACTCACCCCCGGCGAAGATGAACTGACGCAGACAGAAGACCGGACCATGGGACTGAAAGAAACCACCGTGGACGCGCCGGCGGAAATGAATGAATGGGCTTCGACTTATACTTTGCTGACAGACGGGACCTATCATGAAGTAAGTGTCCAGGTCACGGGAGTGATTCGAGGGGAAGAAGCGGCGGAGCAGGCGAAGGCCTACTTCGAAAAAGGTCCGCAGACCATGTTCGATTATGAACTGCCTGAGGCCCTGGAATATGGTTTCGTTACGTATGAAGTGTACATTCCGGCTGATTTCCCAGAGGATACCTATCTGGGCATGGAAATGTATTTGACCGCGCCGGACGGCGAGTATCTGAACAATGACGCGTACTCTTTTACCGACCAGTTCTGGATCGAACAGACGGATCCGGATGCCCTTGCGGTGGGACCGGGTCAGACGGCAAAAGGCGTCGGACTCTTTACCATCGAGAAGGACCGTACCGAATATATGATCCAGATCGGTGATTCCTGGTATCACGAAGCTTATATCCGTATTCAATAAAAACATATGAAAAGCCCTCTTGCCGAAACAAGAGGGCTTTTCTATTATACGTTGAAGCGGAATTCTACGACGTCTCCGTCTTTCATGACATATTCTTTGCCTTCGGAACGGATCAGGCCTTTTTCACGAGCGGCGGCGTAGGAACCGCAGCTTACGAGGTCCTCATAGGATACGACTTCCGCGCGGATAAATCCACGTTCGAAATCGGAATGGATCTTGCCGGCGGCCTGAGGAGCCTTGGTACCGCGCACGATGGTCCAGGCCCGGCTTTCTTTCTTGCCGGCGGTCAGATAGCTGATCAAGCCCAGCAGACGGTAACTGGCGGCGATGAGACGGTCCAGACCAGCGCCGGTCAGTCCCAGCTCTTCGAGGTACATGGCTTTGTCCTCTTCATCCAGTTCCGCGATCTCTTCTTCAATGCGGGCACAGACGACGAAGACTTCTTCTTTTTCTTTCGCAGCCAGTTCGCGCACAGCCTGCACCTGCGCGTTGGAGGCGCCGTCATCGGCCAGATCGGCCTCATCCACATTGGCAGCGTAGATGACCGGCTTGGAGGTGAGCAGCTGGAAAGAATCGACAAGCGCCTGCTCATCCTCGGTAAGATCCAGGTTTTTGGCCCGCATACCGCTTTCCAAGGCATCTTTTACACGCTCGATCAGTGCCAGTTCTGCCTGAGCGCTTTTATCAGCCTTGGCAGTCTTGGCAGTCTTGGCATACCGGCGTTCCAGCATTTCCAGATCAGAGAAGATCAGCTCCAGATTGATGGTCTCGATGTCGCGCAGCGCGTCTACAGAGCCATCGACGTGGATGATGTCATCATCCTCAAAGCAGCGGACGACATGAACGATGGCATCGACCTCACGGATGTGGCCTAGAAACTGATTGCCCAGGCCCTCGCCCTTGCTGGCGCCGCGCACCAGACCGGCGATATCTACGAATTCGATGATGGCCGGGGTGGTCTTATCAGAATCAAACATGCGGGTCAGGACATTCAGACGTTCATCAGGAACGGCGGCGATGCCGACATTGGGATCGATGGTGCAGAAGGGATAGTTGGCGGCCGCGGCCGAACCGGCTTTGGTCAGACAGTTGAATAAGGTGCTCTTGCCCACGTTGGGCAAACCTACGATTCCTAATTTCATATAAAAAAAGCTCCTTGTCTTTCAATTTCGCAAAGGTCATTATAGCATAGCCACGTCCTTTTCACAAGTGGATTCTTGCGGAGAATGACCTCTTGTATTCTTTCTGGCTTTCGGATATAATAGACTGGCAAATCGTTTATAAAGGAGGGGATCCCCATGCCTGATGTATGGTTTCCTCATTTGGGAATAAAGATCGCTCATTTAAACAGTACCGCGTTTACAATCTTCGGGATCGAGATCGCCTGGTATGGACTGATCATCGCCTTTGGTGTGCTGGCCGGCTTAGGACTTGCCTGTCTGATCGCGAAAAAGAGTGGACAGAAGCCGGAGGTCTATACGGACTTTATCATTTACGCGCTGATCATTTCGATCCTGTGCGCCCGTATTTATTATGTAGCGTTTTCCTGGGACTATTACGCCGCGCACCCGAAAGAGATCTTCGATATCCGGGGCGGCGGCATCGCGATCTACGGTGCGGTCATTGGCGCGGTGCTCACAGCCATTCTGTACTGCAAGTTCAAAAAGTATGATACATGGCTTCTGGTCGACACAGCCATTCCCGGACTGGCGCTGGGACAGGCTATCGGACGCTGGGGCAACTTCTGCAACCAGGAGGTCTTTGGAGGGTACACGGACAGTTTGTTCGCTATGAGACTCAATGTAGAGACGGCTGCCTATACCACGCCGGAACTGATGGAGAAAGCGGTAACGGTGGGGGGGACCACCTATATCCAGGTGCAGCCTACCTTCTTCTATGAATCCGTCGGCAACCTGATCCTGGTCCTCATCATGCTCCTGATCTGGAAAAAGCGCAAGACGCCTGGTGTCGTGTTCAGCACCTATTTTATCGGATACGGTCTGCTTCGCTTTGTGATCGAAGGCATCCGCACGGATCAGCTCATGCTTTGGGGCACCCATATCCCGGTCTCCCAGGCTTTGTCCGCGGTGCTGTTTGTATTCGGTATCGCCCTTTTGATCTACAGAAGAAGGAAAACTGCCTGAATTCCTTCCATTTCGCTCCACCAATCGAAAGAACCATGAACGGCTGAGGTCGCTTGTGGTTCTTTTTTCGTGTGCCACTAGATATAGTGTTTGATTCAAAAAAATCTGGAATTATGCGGATTTCTCAAGAAAAAAAGAGTTGATTTTTTACAATTTTTTTCTAAAAGACCTTGCAAATAAGCCAGAATTGCATTATAATTGAATCACTTTGGTGGGATGTGGTGCGAAGTGGTGGCAATCCTGATCCAAAAGATCCAAAGAGAGAGGCAGGTGAGAGTAGAATGGCCGTCGGGTTTTATGGTGAGTTTCATCAGAATATCGACGATAAAGGTCGTGTGATCATTCCGGCTAAGTATCGTCCGGCACTCGGTTCCCTGTTCTACATCACCAAGGATCTCTGGAATCAAGAGGATGAGAAGTGCCTCTACATCTATCCGCAGGAAGGCTTCGACGTATTGAGAGAAAAGCTGTCGCACCTTTCCAAGGGTCCCAGACAAAGCCGCGCGCTGAGCCGCGCGTTCTATGCCAGCGTACAGGACAGCACCATAGACAAACAAGGTCGTGTCCTGATCGGCACGGAATTGAAAGAACATGCCGGCCTGAATCGAGAGATCGTTTTCGTCGGCGTGGATGATCACATCGAAGTATGGGATCAGGAAAAGTGGGATGCGTACAACAATGCCGAGTCCTTCGAAATGGATGATGCACTGGCCGAAAGCTTAGGTGCTTTAGGGATCTGATTAAAACGAAGGTGAGAAGAGTTGAGCGAATACAAGCATGTATCCGTTTTACGGGATGAAAGCATTCAAGGGTTGAACATCCGACCGGACGGCATCTATGTCGATGGCACATTGGGTGGCGCCGGACATTCTTCGGAGATCTGCCGCAGACTTTCTGAGGGCGGCAGGCTGATCGGGATCGATCAGGATGAGGAGGCCATAGAAAACGGGAAAAAGAGATTGGCCTTCGCGTCAGACCGGGTCACACTGGTCCGCGATAATTTTAAAAACATAGACCGCGTACTGAACGATCTCCAAATCGAAAAAGTCGACGGGATCCTGCTGGATCTCGGGGTTTCATCCCATCAGCTGGATGAGGCCGAACGGGGCTTTTCGTACATGCAGGACGCGCCGCTGGATATGCGTATGGACCAGAGACAGACAAAAAGCGCATATGAGGTCGTCAATACCTATTCAGCAGACGAACTGGACCGTGTGCTCCGTGATTACGGGGAGGAGCGATGGTCAAAACGCATCGCGCAGTTTATCGTCGATGCGCGTAAGGAAAAACCAATACAAACGACCGCAGAGCTTGTGGGGATCATTAAGAACGCGATCCCGAAAAAAGCTCGGGAAGACGGTCCGCATCCGGCCAAAAGGAGCTTTCAAGCCATCCGCATCGAGGTCAACGGGGAATTAGAGATATTAGAAAAAGCGATCTCGGATATGACGGAACGGCTTAAAACGGGGGGACGCATCTGCGTCATCACATTCCATTCTCTGGAAGACAGGATCGTAAAACAGGCCTTTAAGACCTTGGAAAATCCCTGCATTTGTCCAAAAGATTTTCCGGTCTGCGTCTGTGGAAGAAAGCCAAAGGTGAAGATCATCACCCGAAAGCCGATCATTCCGGGAGAAGAGGAATTGGAAAACAACCCGCGTGCAAGGAGCGCTAAGCTCCGCATCGCGGAACGTATTGAAGAGAAATAGAGAGAGATACATAGATTTTTGTATTAGAGGAGGTGAGCACTATGGCAGAAACGAATGCTGCGCGCGATCTGGACAGCTTTTTTGAAGATTGGGTCTCGGACGTTGATTATAACGTTCTGGCAACAGCTCCGGCTGTGGAAGAGCCTGTACAGACTCCGGTCCGCAGAGAAGAACCCAAGCGCGAGCGCAGAGTCCGCATCCGTCCGCTGCCGAGTCAGGAACCGGCTCCCGGAAAACGTCATGACCGAAGCAGGCTTCTGTTCCTTTTCAGTGCTGCGATCCTCTTGATCGGCAGCCTGACGATAGTGGCATCATACTCCGATATCTATTCGCGCAAGGCGCAGATCACTTCGCTGAAAGCGAATATCGAAGAGACCCAGCTTAGCACGGGCACCCGTGTCGTAAGCGAGGATCCGCTGCAGGATATGAATGAGCTGTACGCGTATGCCGTATATGATCTTGGCATGCAGGAAGCGGATGGCAGCAATACCGTATTCATTACTCTGCCGCGTCAGAGCTACACAGAGATGCCTCAGACAGCAAAGGAGCAGAGGACGAAAGTCACATTCCATTGGTTTTCATAAAAAATGAGCCGCTTTCAAAGAAGCGGCTTTCTGCATATATTGCGCTTCGTGATCAAAGGGCTTTTTTAGCCTGATCAAGTAGCTTGCGAAGCGGTTTTGGAGGGAAACATGAAATCTGCGCATCAGAAAATTCAAGCGATCACCGGCATTATGGTCATCTTGCTGGTAGCATTGTTCGGACGGGTAGCCTGGATCAAAGCGGTCCATGGCGACGAGTATGAGCAGGCGGCCCAGCAGCAGCAAGTCATGCAGACGGACACCAAGATCCCTGCGCTGCGTGGCACCATCGTGGACAGCAAGGGTGAAGTGCTTGGTTTAAGCGAAAGAGTATATAACGTTATTCTGGACTGTAAGGCGATCCGCGGGTCCGGGACAGCGCTGTACAATTCTACCATCCAGAAAATAGCAGAGATCCTGGAGATCGATGAGTCTGTGATCGAGCAGTACCTGACGGATGAATATGCCAATACCCGATATCAGCGTTTTGACGAAGGCATGGGCATCAGCTATTCCAAACAGCAAATGCTGCAGCAAGCCATCGAAAATGATGACATAGCCGGTATCTGGTTTGAAGAAGACGAAAAAAGAAGCTATGTGAATGGATCCTTAATGGCCCATGTGCTTGGATTTAACGGCAGCTATGGGATCGAGCAGGTCTACAACGAAGAGCTGACGGGTATCGATGGCCGGCAAATGGTCGTGGCCAATAATGCGGGCAGCTTCGTGGAAGAATATACGCCGGCCCATGACGGAGATACCATCACCCTGACCTTGGATGCCACCTTGCAGTATTATCTGGAAAAAGATCTGCAGGAGGGCGTGGAAAAATATAACGCGATCTCCGGCTGTGCCATCGCTATGGATCCGCAGACCGGCGCGATCCTGGGGCTGGCCAACGTTCCGACCTTCGACCTGAATAACGCGCTTTCCGCGATCGGTGTCACGCCAAAATTCACCCAGACATACGGTACGCCCGAGAGCAATGAAGAGTATTATCAGTACATCTGGAAGAACTACGCGGTCAACGATACTTATGAACCAGGCTCCACTTTTAAACCGATCTTCGCGTCCGCGGCTCTTCAAGAGGCGGTGCTGAATGAGAATACGACCTTCTATTGCGGCGGTACGATCGAATATTATGATGCCCGTATCCAGTGCGCGTATCAGGAAGTCCATAACGTAGAAGTGCTGCGCGATATCATCCGCAACTCTTGCAATATCGGCATGACCCAGATCAGCTCTCTGTTGGGAACACAAGGATGGATCCCGTACCAGCGCGCCTTTGGCATCGGCCAGAAAACAGGCGTCGATCTGACCGGCGAGGTCAGTGCTTCAAGCCTGGTCTATGGAGAGGATATGGGCCCGGTAGAACTGGCCACCACCGCATTCGGACAGGGCTTCAACGTAACGCCGATGCAGCTGATCACAGCTTTCTCCGCTGTTATCAATGGAGGAGAGCTGCTGACACCGTATGTGGTCGATCATATCACGGATTCCTATGGCAATATCGTGATGTCAGGCGGTAAACAGGTCAGCCGGTATCCGATCTCAAAAGAGGTCTCGGATACGATGCGCAGTTACCTGAAGGACGTTGTTGAAAGCGGTACCGGAAGCAAAGCACAGGTAGAGGGGTATACGATCGGAGGCAAGACGGGAACCGCGCAGAAGATCGGCAACGACGGCCGTTACAAAGAAGATAGTTACGTCTGCTCCTTTATCGGATTCACACCGGTCGATGATCCGGAGGTCATTCTTCTGGTCATCCTGGATGAAGCGGATAACGGAACCAGTAACCAGCCATCTGAGATCGCGGCGGATATCTTCGCGGATATCCTGCCATACCTCAATATCTATCCAGATCAGAATCAGACAGGGGAGACACCATGATCACTACAAGAATACAGGAGATCGCGGAAGCCTGCGGCGGACGCGTGATCCCGGAAAAAATGAAAGAAGCCTTTGTGCGTTCCGTCGAGATCGATTCCCGAAAGATCACCTTAGGCGCGCTCTTTATCCCGATCATCGGGGAGAGAGCGGATGGACATGACTTTATCGAGAAAGCTTTTGAACTGGGGGCCACATGTGCCTTGATCAAAGAAGATCACCTGCAGGACCATGAGGAGAAACTGCCCTATGGCAAAGCTTTGATCGTTGTTGAGAATACAGAAGTGGCGCTCGAGAAGATCGCTGAGGCTTACCGCGCGCATTTTGACATCCCGGTCGTAGGCGTGACCGGCAGCGTAGGAAAAACCTCCTGCAAGGATATGATCACGGCGGCTTTGTCCGGTTCCGACAAGATGCCGGGTTTCAAAACGCTGAAGACACAGGGAAATCATAACAATAACATCGGTATGCCGCTCACTTTATTCGAATTGGATGATTCCTACGAAGCAGCCGTTATGGAAATGGGCATGGACCATTTTGGCGAGATCACAAGATTGTCCCGCACGGCCCGCCCGATCGTAGGAGTGATCACCAATATCGGTATCTCTCATCTTGAAAATCTGGGCAGCCGGGAAGGCATCCTGAAGGCCAAGATGGAGATCGCAGACTATTTGGATCCCAATGGCATCCTTTTCCTGAACGGGGATGATGAGCGCCTTTACGGCTTAAAAGGAAAGCGCTCTGAGCACATCGAGTATTTCGGCTGGGCAGAGCACAATGAAGGCCGGATCCTGAAAGCGGAGCCGACTAATGACGGCGGTTTGTATTTTGAGGGGACCTATAAGGGAGAACTTTGGCAGGCTAAGGTCCAGACCCCCGGCCGTCATATGGCCATGAACATCATGCCGGCGATCATGACCGGGTGCTTCCTTGGTTTGTCGAAAGAGCAGATCCTGGAAGGTCTTTCAACCTATGTTCCGGCGGAGGGACGGCTGAATGTCCTGCATGTCGGGGAACGGGTCGTCATCGATGATTGCTATAATGCCAGTCCGGATTCCATGCGCGGCGCGTTGGACACCCTGGCTGCTTTCCCGGGAGAAGGGCGCCGGATCGCCATCCTGGGGGATATGTATGAACTGGGTTCCATGGAAGAAGAAGGACACCGGGAAGTGGGCCGTTACGCGGCCGGCATCGAAAACCTGTCCGCCTTGTGGACGGTAGGTCCGAAAGCTTGCTGGATCGAGGAAGAGGGCAGAAAGGGTAGTATCCCGGAGGTAAAGCATTTCGATACGGTGGAGGAACTGATCGAAGCGCTGCCCGCCATGGTACAGGAAAAAGATATCATTATCGTGAAGGCGTCCAACGGTATGCATCTGAACCGGGTCGTCGAAGCACTCTCATAAGGAGGACTACAATATGAAGGCACAGTTTGTCTGGCCGGCGATCGTCGCGTTCGTGCTGCAGCTGATCATCTGTCCGTTTATGATCCCCATGCTGCATAAGCTGAAGTTTGGACAGTATATTCGTGAAGATGGCCCGAAGGAACATATGAAGAAAGCCGGAACTCCGACCATGGGCGGTATCGCGATCCTCATCGCGTTTTCCATCGCTTTGCTCTGCTTTATGAAAGATTCAGAGCGGGTCATTCCCTTGCTGCTTCTGACCTTGGGCATGGGCCTGATCGGTCTTGCGGATGATCTGCTGAAGATCGTTTTCAAGCATAATGAGGGACTGAAGCCCTGGCAGAAGTTCGGACTTCAGTTTCTGGTCGCGATCCTTTTTGTCGTGTATCTGGGAGCAACGCACTTTGGTACCGAGATCCAGGTCCCGTTCAGTTCCCGCACATGGAATCTTGGCTTTATGTACTATGTACTGGCCGTGCTTCTGATCGTAGGCTTTGATAATGGCTCCAACTTTACGGATGGCCTGGATGGCCTGCTGACAAGCGTGACATTGGTCATAGCCGCGTTTCTGTGGGTCGTCAGTATGATCGCGGGAGGCACGATGACATCTGCCATGTCCGCCATGATCGGCGCGCTCCTTGGATTTCTGGTGTTCAATACCAATCCGGCCAAGGTGTTTATGGGTGATACAGGATCCCTTGCGATCGGCGGTTTCGTGACCGGCGCGGCTCTTTTACTGAAGATCCCAATCCTGGTCTTCATCATCGCCTTTATTTACCTCCTGGAGGTCTTGTCAGTCATTATCCAGGTAGCCTATTTTAAGCTGACGCATGGAAAGCGGTTCTTCCGCATGGCTCCGATCCATCATCATTTTGAGCTGGGCGGATGGAAGGAGACGAAGGTCGTCACGATCTTTACGATCGCGACAGCGGTTCTTTGCATGCTGGCTTTCGCGGCCCTGTAATCTTTTATAGTTAGGAATGAGAAAGAGAATGAAACTGGAAAATAAAACGGTACTGATCATCGGTATTGCCCGAAGCGGTCTTGGCGCGGCGGATCTGTGCATCCATCACGGCGCCAATGTCATCCTTTGTGACAGTAAGGAAAAAGAGAAGATCAAGGAAGATGTGATCCAGGCCGCGGAGGAAAAGCCGGTCACGGTGCTGTATCATACTGTTCCGGACGAAGAGTTGCTGGGCAAGGTGGATGTCATGGTCTTAAGCCCGGGTGTCCCGACAGACCTTCCCTTTGTCCTTTTAGCTCGTGAAAAAGGCGTAGAAGTGATCGGAGAGGTAGAACTGGCATATTGCTTCTGCAAAGCGCCATTGATCGGCATTACCGGAACCAACGGAAAGACCACGACGACTGCCCTGACCGGTCAGATCATGCAGGCGGCTTACCCCGGGACCGAGATCGTAGGCAATATCGGCATCGCCTTTGCGCTTCGGGCCGAGATCCCGACGGAAAATGATTATGTCGTGGCGGAGCTGTCAAGCTTCCAGCTGGAAACCATACAGACCTTCCGGCCGCACATCAGCGCGATCCTGAACATCACGCCGGATCACCTGAACCGCCATCATACCATGCAGGCCTATATGGAAGCGAAGCAGAATATCTACCGCAACCAGACCGAAGAGGATTTCTGCATTCTGAACGGAGAAGATCCGGAGTGCGTCCGCATGGGAAAGGAACTGAAAGCACGGGCTCACGCTCCTCGTATCATCTTCTTCAGCCGGAAGGACAAGCCGGAAGGCGGCATCTGGACGGAAGACGGATATATCGTAAGCGGTATCTTCGGAAAGCCGGTACGCATCCTGAAGATCGATGATATGCAGATCTTTGGAGCTCATAATGAAGAAAACATGCTGGCGGCCATTGCCTGCTGCCTGTGCGCAGGCGTTGCCCCGGAAGTGATCCGGGAAGCCGCGGTCCGCTTTGCCGGCGTAGAACACCGCATCGAATATGTGGGCACGGTCAATGATGTCCCATATTACAATGATTCCAAAGCCACGAATCCGGATGCTGCGATCAAAGGCCTGATGGCGATGCGTTCGAAGGTCGTTCTGATCGGCGGAGGCATGGACAAAGAGATCCCCTTCGATGAATGGACGGATCTGATGCCCGGCCGCGTGCTCAAGCTTCTTCTGATCGGCGAGACCAAACAGATCATTCATGACGCCGCGGTCCGCTCCGGATTG
>ONBQ01000114.1 GCA_900316145.1 uncultured Eubacteriales bacterium | reverse complement strand
GTGCTTGTGGCCCGGCATGATGATGTCAGACCAGATCTCATCGGAAATGACATAACAGTCATACTTTTTGTATAACTCCATGGCTTTTTCGATTTCCCAGCGTTCCCATACACGCCCGCAAGGATTGTGCGGAGAACAGAACACCGCGGCATGGATCTTCTGAGAAGCAAGTTTTTGCTCCATGTCCTCAAAATCCATTCTCCAGATGCCCTCTTCATCCTGCTTTAACGGACTGTGCACGATACGGAAACCATTCATTTCCAGCGCTCCGGTAAAACCGACATAGGTCGGAGAATGCAAAAGGATACCGTCTCCGGAAGAAGCCACCACTCTGAGAGCGCTGATCACGCCTCCCAGCACGCCATTGACATGACTGATGTGCTTTTTCTCAAGGCCGGTAACATCATTGCGCTCTTTATGCCACCGGATGATGCCTTCATAATACTCGGCACGGGGCATGAAGTATCCGAAAGCGGGATGCTGCAGGCGGTCTGAAATGCTTTTTGTGATGGCCGGAGCCGTAGCGAAATTCATATCCGCGACCCACATCGGGATGATATCAAAGCCTTCTTTCGGCGCTCTGGGCTTGGTATCCTTCGTAAGCATATCGATAGCCAGGGCATCCTTTCCCTTACGGTCCATAATGGAAGTAAAATCATACTTCATTTTTCATTCTCCTCGCTTTGTGTCTGGAATCTAAGCTTCGGAAACTACTTGACACTATTTTAACATACTTTTCAGAAAAATCCAACCAAAAAATGGATAATCTCAAATAAAAATAGATAAAATCAGCATCTATTCTAATAAATTTCCAATTATCAGAAAAATTTTAAGGCTATATAACAAGTATCGTCTCCAAAACTAATTTATCATACCATATACATTCATTGAATACAAGCCATTCTCGGTTCGGATCCTGTCTGATAAGAAGATCTGAAGCTCCATCCTGCAGGATTTTTCAGGATCTAAACCGTAAAAACATCGGTTCTGGCGCCACGGACTGTGAGAGTGATCTGCCGGTCCGCGCTTTCAAGGGTGCTCCTTGCCAGATCACAAACGGTCTGAAGTGCCAGGTCCGGACGGTTGATTTCCTCGCTTAAGTGTCCCAGCAAGACGAACAGGCCCGGATTCTCGGCAAATACGCGGGACAGGATCTGCCCGCAGTCGATGTTGGACAGATGGCCCACGTTGCTGCGGATCCGCTTTTTCAGGATGGGCGGATATGGTCCGTACATCAGCATCTGCGGATCATAATTACTCTCGAGCACCGCGAGGTCAGAACACTTTAAGCGCTCCTCCATCTGCGGAGAGATCATGCCGGTATCGGTCATCACCGTCACCCTCTTCCCTCCCGCTGAAACACTATATCCAAGAGGATCCGCCGCGTCATGAAAAGGCGAGAACGGTTCGATGGAAAGGGCCTCCAGGTTATAACGCTTGCCCGCCCGGATCGGATACAAGAGTTCCGGCGGCAGCTTGCCGAGGGAGGACATGCGGTCCATCGCCATCAATGTCCCTTCCGAACCCAAGATCGGGATCCGATACCGTCTGGCCCAGACGCCGATGCCTCGGATATGGTCGGAATGTTCATGCGTGACCAGGATAGCCTGGATGCAGGCAGGATCTACATCGATCTGCCGGAGCGATGTCTCTGCCTGTTTCGCGCTGATGCCAAGGTCAAGCAGGATCCTGGAACCGCCTTCGCCGATATAATAGCTGTTGCCGTTCGAGCCGCTTGCCAGAGAACAAAATTGCATATTTATGTGGATCCTTTCCAAAAATCATTCAAAACATCGGTGATCGTATCCCCGTTGACCCTTGTGAGCGGGAACCAGTCCTGGGGCAGAAGCTTCTGGTAGCTAAGCTGCCGATACCTGTCATCGATCAGCAAGATCATGCCCCGGTCCTCTTCGGTCCGGATCACACGTCCCGCGGCCTGCATCACCTTTCCGATGCCGGGATAACTGTACGCGTAGGCGAACCCCTCGCCGTTTCTCTCCTCCATACTGTCCCGGATGCGGTCTCTCTCAAAGCCGATCTGGGGAAGTCCGACCGAAACCACGATCGCGCCAAGCACGCGGTCTCCCTTAAGATCTACGCTTTCGGAAAAAACGCCTCCCAGGACGGCAAACAAAAGACGTAAGCGTCCGTCATCCTGCATCGCGTCCAGATAAGCGCCTCTTTTTTCTTCTTCCATACCGGATTCCTGGATCAGGATCTCCACATCCGGATAGGTTTCCTGAAAGCAGGCAAGCACCTTATTCATGTAAGCGAATGAGGGGAAGAAAACGAAATAGCTGCCCGGCCGGACAGAAGTCGCCTGGTGGATGCGCCGGGCTACTTCGGAAGCGCTGCTGTCCCGGTAACGATAGGTCAGCGGGACCGTATCATCCACCAGGATCAGACGCCTTGCGGGATCGAAGGGCGATGGCAGGCTCGCCATCAGATCTTCCTCTTTCGCTCCCAGAAATTCTTTATAATATGGCGCCGGCATAAGCGTAGCGGAAAAGAAGATCAGGCTTTCCAGGATCTTATAGGTCTCTTCCAGCACGGAAGCCGGGTGATAGCAGAACAGCTTCAGACTCATATGCTTCGGCTTGCGTGTCACATATGAGATATAGCTGTCATCCACGTTTTCGGCTATACGCAGAAAGTACAAAGAATCAAAATACAATTGCAGCCATTCATCCGGCGCGTTGCCATGCCATTCGGCCAGCACATTTTCCATCGCTTCATGGAATCTTCTTAAGGTAAGTCCCAGTCCCTCGGGAGGTCCGGCGATCGTGTGATACACGCCCTCTTCCGGCAATTCTTTTTTCAAATTCAGGAACTGGCGGTTTACCGCTTCCGCTGCCTTGACAGCCGCCTGCGACCCTTTGACCGGATGAGCCTTCATATCACGGGCCAAGGCCAGGAAGTCCTCTTTATTCAGACTTGCGCTGTACATATCTCTGGCCCGGTCTACCAGATTGTGGGCTTCATCGACCAGGACCGTAAAGTTGGTCACGCGGTCCGCGAAAAAGCGTTTCAATGACGCGCTCGGGTCAAAGACATAATTGTAATCGCAGATCACGATATCCGCCCAGGTCGCCAGGTCGAGCGACAGTTCAAATGGGCAGACGTTGGCCTGCTTTCCCCACTCGCGGATCTTATCGGAGGTCAGTTCATCATGCTCCCGCAGGATCGCAAGCGCCGTTTCGTTGACACGGTCAAAATGCCCCTTCGCGTGGGGACAGTCCGCAGGGTGACAGCTTCGGTGTTCCAGAGGGCACATGCTGTCTTTGTTCGAGATCTCGATGCATTTGAGTCTGGCGCCTTGCTCCATCATGGCTCTAGCCGCGTCCATGGCCGCGATCCCGGTCGTATGCTTGGCGGTAAGATAGAAGATCTTGTCTGTAAGACCGCTCTCCAGCGCTTTTACCGCCGGAAACAGGGCCGATATGGTCTTTCCGATGCCGGTGGGCGCCTGCAGGAAGGCCTTTCCTCCCTTTTGGATGGTCTTGTAAACATAGGCCGCCATGGCCCGCTGTCCGGGACGATACGACGCAAACGGGAAGGTCGCTTTTTTCAGAGAATCGTTACGTTCTTCTTCCCATTCTTCCTGGCGCGTGAGCCAGATCCGGTACAAGTCCGTCAGGCGAAGGAAGATCTGCTCCAGTTCGTCCATCGCAAAGAGATGGGATAGATAGCGCACTTCTTCGGTTTCCGCGTGGATGTAGGTGAGCCGCACTTCGACCTGGTCCAGGCTGTGCTGTGTCCCGTAGATGTAGGCATAACAGCAGCCTTGTGCCCAGTGCAAGGGATGGGTCTCTTCCGTGATCTCCATCAAAGGCTCATTGACGGATTTGATCTCATCGATGACGGGTATCTTTCTCTCCCCTTCTGACCGTTCAAAAATACCGTCCGCCCGACCTTCCACGATCAGCTTCTGGCCTTCTTTTTCGATTTCGATCGAAAGGGGCACTTCCTTCTGGTAGGCCATTTCCTTCATGGCCTGCGCCTGCAGCTTCTGATGAAGGCGGGTCCCCTCCTGCGCTCGTCGAACGCTGGAAAAACCGCCGTCTATGTCTCCCGACCGCAAAACGAACTCTACCATTTGCCGCACGGAAATGACGTTGGTATATGGCACGGACCCACCTCCCTTCTCAGATCGTCATGCTTTTCCAGACAAAGTCTTTCAAGAATTCGGGTCCGCCTTCTTAAGCGGACCCGCGATCATATCTTACAGCAGCCAGTATGGCAGTTCTTCCTTCTTTTTCTTCGGAGCCGGAGCAGCAGCCTTCGGCGCCTCTTCCACGACCAGCGTTTCCTTGCGCGGACGACCTCTCTTCGCTGCCGGTTTGGCCACGGCTTCTTTCGGTTTGTTCTTGCTTCCTGGCTTGCGGCCGCGTTTCTTCGGCTCGGGTTTTACCTCCGCAGCCGGAAGGAGCTCTTCCTGAACAGCTTCTTCTTTGATTTCCAGAGCTTCATTGTCTGTCATGTTGGGTTCCTCCACGTTTTCTTTTATTTCTCCACGGATCCATTCGTCTTCGAAGGCTTCGATCGGATACGCGGTGTCGTGCATCAGTTGCAGCATGGTGAACTGCGGCCGCATGGCCTTGCAGTATTTAAAAGCCTCATGGGCTTCTTTTTCGGAAATATTATCGAGCTGCTCCCAGCGGGTGCGGGCTCCGATATGGGCCAGTGCCCGTTTCATCTTTTCCAGCCGGTCCATCATAGCCCGGATCTCAGCATCGATCTCAGGCTTCTTTTCGACCTCGATCGGAAGGCGCTTTAAACGCTCCTCTTTATGGTAGGAATAATCGGCCAGAAGCATGGGAGCCGCTTCCTTGTACACACTCTTGAGCTCTTCGATCTCTTTTTCCTCATCAAAGGCCTGGATGCGCTCTCTGGCCTGCTCTTCAGGAATCTGATAGGACAGGAACCGAGGATAGAGGTCTGCCATGATCATCGATCCCACACCGACCTTGACGCCGTGGTAGATCGGCGGTTTCTTGTTGACGGACAGCCACATTTCCCAGAAATGAGAGAAATGATGCTCCGCGCCGGATGCCGCGCGCGAGGTCCCGGTGTAACTCATATAGACGCCGGACATGACCAGGCCTTCCATCAGACGCTCCAGCAGCGCATCCGGGAAAGCGCCTTCTTCCGGAGCTTCCAGCGCCAGATCGATGATATCATCCGTAATGGCAAGCATCCCATCCGCGATGAAATCGCAATAGTATTCGTCATTGATCAGGCGGCTGATGCGCCAGTCCAGACGGGCATTGTATTTGGCCGCCATGTCGGCGATACCGGCCAGGGTCATCTCTCTGGGGGCGGTGCGAAGCACGGCCGTATCTCCGATGATGACTTCCGGCGGGGTATAATATTCTGTGACTTTGAGGTTGCCCCGGGTCAAGGCCGCGACGGTAGAAGCGAAACCATCCATAGAGGCCGCCGTCGCCACGTTCCAGCAACGCACGCCGACCGTATCCGCGATCTGCTTGCCCAGGTCGTTGAGCGTGCCGGTACCGACGGTGATCAGCACATCCGCCCGCTCCTCGCTGTTCAGGAAGGCTTCGGTTCCCTCATACATAGCCTGCTCATCCGCGCAAAGGACCTCTCCTCCGCGCTGATAGACATAGTTCCAGGAGCGGAATTTAGAACGGCGAATGACATCTCTTACGGTTTTTCCGGCTACTTCCCAGGTGTTTTCATCTGCCAGGATCATAGCCGTCTTGTAGCCTTTGCGGCGCATCAGGCGCGGCACACATTTGATGGCGCCTTCCCCGATCAGGACCGCGTCGATATCCGCCCGGTGCGTACGACCGCAGGCGCATTCGATATCTACATTCAGCCGGCCGTCGAAGCGCGCCTGCATTTCCTCTAATGTCTTCACTTACGCTTCTCCTTTCTGCATGTCCACATCTGCCAGAGCATTCTGCACGATCTCATCCGGATATCCGATATATTCCAGGATCCGGATACCGTTCGGGCTCTTAAGGGTTCCCGGTCTGAGCTTATAGTCAAAATCAAGCGAATCCTTCGTCACATTTTCCGTGAAATGATAGCTGTCATATTGATTCTGGACCTTTTGCGTGATCTCGATGTCATGGGTCGCTACGATGACCATGGTATTGCGCTCCGCCATATACTGCAGCAAGGAAGAGGCGGCCGCCACACGCTCCATAGGGTTCGTTCCGCGGAAGATCTCATCGATGATCAAAAGCGAGCATCTATCCTCGGACAGGATATTGAGCATGCGAAGCAGCGCTTCCGCTTCTGCCATATAGTAACTGGTCCCTTCCATTAAATCATCACTCGGGCTGATCGAAGTCAGGATCTGGAAGAACGAAGTCTTATAGCGCTTGGCGGATACGGTGTAGATGGTCTGAGCCGTGACCGCGTTAATAGCAATGGTGCGCAGGAAGGTGGACTTTCCGGACATATTGGAACCGGTAATGACGACATTGCGGTCCTGCATGGTGATGGAATTGGAGACCGCGTCACGCAGTAACGGATGGATGATCTCCTCAGCTTCCAGATACGAATTGTCTTCTACGAATTCAGGCGTGCAGTAATTGCGCTGGCCGCGGCGGTAAGAGGCGACGGACTGCAGCGCGTCCAGTTCACCCAGACGGCGGTACAGCACACGCAGCGCGGCGGCATTCTCCTCCACGTCTTTGACGCAGCGCACATAGCCTCTGGCCTGTACCAGAAACGCCATGTTGACGAATTCCGCGATACCCAGCGGGTCATTCTCGATGACGCCCATGTTGCGGGTCTTGCGCTTGAGCTTGGCACATTTGGATACGCACTTGCTGAAGAATTCATTGTATTCTTTTAAGCGGGGATCGTTGATCTTGGCGATCTCTTCAGCCACCCGGAGCATTTTGCCGATGTAGATGATGGCCGGCATGGTCGCCTCGGTATGAACATTCAAACGGTTGTGCAGCACCACGTTGCCGATGAAAAAGAACAGCAGCGGCAAGAGCATGCGCACGCCCAGAAACGGCAGGAGAATGATGGAGATGATGATGCCGAAGGTCATAGGCGTAAGCCAGTTGATATAACTCGGCATTTGCGGGATCCCCTTAAACAGGAGGGAACAGGCTCCGTCAAAGCGGCTCTTGCCCAGGTGATAGAAGCAGGCCTGCAGCTGCTCGCGCTCCTCTTTATTATGCTGGAAGAATTGTATGACTCGGTCTCTACGCTTCAGTTCTTCTTCATCATACTGAATGATGCGCATCATATTATACAGACACTGCTGCCCGGAGACGGAGAAGGTCCGGTTGACCTTTTTGAAGACCCGGTTCATATCCAGATCGTTCCAGGTCAGGTCATCCAGGATCCAGTCATTCTTTTTCATCATCTCGACAAAGAAATTCTCTGTCTGTTTGATGTCAAGCTCCGGATCCTCGTCCTCTTTGCCCCATCGTCCGGCTACGTAATTCAATGCTTTTTTTGAAAATATAGAAGCCACGTAAGATTTTCCTTATCTTTTATTCAGTTTCTTCGGATTCACTCCCGGTCTTCAGAGAGATGACATTGACCGATACCTGCGGCGCCTCATCGACGAGCGTCACGCCCGAACCGATCGGTATAACGACCGTAAGGGGCAGGTTCTGCGATCCCTCTTTCAGGTCTGACGCGTTTCCCGTAACCGTGATCGTCTCCGGATCCAGCGCCTCCAGATGATCTGCGGTGCCTTTGACCTTCACGGTAAAGGTCTGAGAGGGGAATTCGATCTTCGATCCTTCTGCGGTGTTTCTGATAGAGATCATGGAGGTGGGAAGTTCAAGATCCTGCTCCACCACCTGGGATACGCTAAAGCTGACCCGGATGGTCTTGGATCCGCTGTAATACTTTACCTCACCGTTCGGATACAGAGATTCCAGCACATCATCGATGTTAAACGCTTCGGAGGCGTTGCTTTCATACTCACTGATATTGATGTCCGGAAGCGTGATCTTTTCGATATTCTTCAGATCGCTTTCCTGGCCATAGACTACGACGGAATCCGCTGAAAGATGGACATCGCCCTGGAATTCATATCCGTCAGCTACTTCGCCGACGATGGACGCCTCGATCGGAACGCTCTTGGTCTGATAGATCGGGATATAGAGCGTGGCGGAATCAACGGACGAATCAACGGTATTTGACAGATATACTCGGCTTCCGTCCGCGTCATAGTACATGATAGGCTCGGACAGCGCGACATTGGACTTGATGCCTTCCACGCTGACCAGGATCTGGGCTTCCTCGATCTCTTCCAGTTCCGCGGCCGAGCCGGTCAGCGTGACTTCGGAAGGAGTAATCATGATGTTCGGATCCTGTTCGATATAGATGTAGTCCTCACCCGGAGACCCGACGATGGAATAATTCAAAGTCAGCGTCTTGGTGATGTCCTCATCTACCGCGACGGCATAATAGCTTTGGTTGTAGATGTTAACAAACTGCACACTGTTGTAGGTATGGCTGTAGGCACTCGCGAACTCATAATGGATGCTGAGGCGATTATCATTATCCTCGAGCTCATACAGGTCGATCCAGACATGCAAGGCCCGATCGGCCTGCTCTGTCAGATCTTTCAAGACCGAAGTGCGGCCGCGCACTGTCACATCCAGCGTCAGATTGCTGACATTTAATGAGGTGTCTTCAAACTCCACATTATTGCCCTTGGCAATGAACTCATCATAATGCAGCACTTCGACAGGAATGCCGGTCAGCTCTTCTGTTGTTACGGGATCCTGAATGTTGACATAGGCATACCAGAACAGGCAGGCCGCTACCAACGACAGGAGTTTCCAATACCAGTTTTTGATCAGATAATCATATATGAACTTTTTCACGGTCATCGCTCCTTCTTTTTCAGGATCTCACGAAGCGACTTGCGTTTCGATTTTTCAGCCGTTGGCGTGATCAGCTGCTGGCGCAGGAAAGCGCCATCCACATTCCGATACAGCTGTCCGCCCTCAGCCATAGAGATATGTCCTGTCTCTTCTGATACGATCAGGACCTTGCAGTCAGAGACCTCTGACAGCCCCAGAGCCGCGCGGTGCCGGGTGCCCAGTTCCTTGCTGATGGTATGGTTCTCGGTGAGCGGCAGGTAGCAGGTAGCCGCCATGATGCGGTTATCGCGGACGATGACCGCGCCGTCATGAAGCGGCGTGTTCTTCTCAAAAATATTCACGATAAGCTGGGAACTGATCTCGGCATCGATAGGAATGCCCGTCTGCTCGTATTCATAGAGCGGCACCGTCTGCTCCAGGCAGATCAACGCGCCGGTCTTGACCGCTGCCATCTTCTCCAGAGAATCGATGATGGCTTCCACGCTCTCTTTTTCCAGCTTGTTGTCATCCTGATTGAGGATGGACGCGATAAAATTGCCACGGCCCAGCTGCTCCAGCGCGCGTCTTAACTCCGGCTGGAAAATGATGACCACGGCCAGGATACCAACGCTGATCGTCGTCTGGAACAACCAAAGCGTCATTTTTAACTGCAGCAGCGCAGAGACTGCCGCGATGCCGATCAGAAACAGAATACCCCGAAGAAGGACCCACGCGCCGGTGCGCCGGATCCACTTCAAGATCGTATAAATGATAAAGGCAACGACCAGGATATCGATGATATCCGTCAAATGAAAGGACGGGATCGCCCACGCGGCCAGATCAGACCACCAATCCAGCAGCGATTCAAAAAACTGTCTCATGCCATTCTCCATTTCGAAAAATTCAAAGATATTTCACATAAAAACCCACTATGAATGATTATAGCATCGATCGTTCAAAAATTAAACCCTTCCGTAACAAAAAACCGCTTGAAAAATTAATATTTTCAAGCGGTATAAAAATCATTCTTCTTCAAAGAAACTTTCCATGGAATCAGCTGCCTGTTCCGGCTCTTTTGGGGTCTCGGGCTGGGCCTCAGGAACGCGGATCGTAGCATCCGCAGGCGCGGAATCCGCAGGCGTTTCAGGCTGTGCCGGCTGGTTCGGAACGACCCGCGTCGCGTCCTGCGCCGGATCAGGCGTCTGGACAGGCGCTTGTGGCTCGGGCCGCTGAATGCGCTTCGTGCCTTCCTGCGCGGCCGCGCCGGTATCGACAGAGATCTGATCCTGCGGCGTCTCCGGTTCGGGAAGCGACTCTTCCGGCTGTTTTTTCTTGCGGCCGGCCAGGTCGATCTTCGGAATGACGCGCACGTGGTATTCGTACTCATCATCCTCAAATGACAGATACTGCGCGTATTCATAGTTCAGCGCGGTGCGCATAAACTCAAAGAATGCCAGGATCAGGAAGGTGATAACGGCATGTCCCAGGATGGAAGAACCGGTATCGGGGATATCAAAGGAGATCTTGCCCATGAGCAGACAGATGACGCCCAGCGCCACACCCGCGAGAAGGGCGATGTAGTTGCCAAAGTTGATCTCGATCTTGCGCAGCAGATAGATCAATACCACAACGACGGTGAACAGGATCATCAAGAAGATGAGCATGTCATTGTGAAGGACCTGATTGAACGTATACTTGAAGATGTTGGACAGCATCTGCGGTACCGCGTCGATCTTTTCCGGCATGGTAAGCGTCATGAAATCAGGAAGCAGCCCCAGCAGAATGGCCATAATGACACCGAAGATCATGGGGATCAAAGCGATGACGCCGATATACATGCCCGCCACGACCGGCAGCACGATGTAAAGCTTGTAGTGCAGGCACAACGGAACCAGCGCCAGCAAGTACACCTGATCCGGGAACATGCGCGATGTCATGATGTAGACAAACAGGAACAAGACCGCGGCTACACCTGTGCCGACGACGGTAAGCTGCCACATATTGGCAAGCATGAGTACGATGGCCAGGAAGACACCGCACCGGTTCGGCAGCAACGTAGACAGCACTGCCAGGATCACCTGCACCGGAAGAGAATTGATGCGAAGCCCCTCAGCAAATCCATCGATGCCGGCTACATAATGGAAAAGCAGGAAATAGGCTCCGAACTTGAGGAGGGTGATGATCGGTAAGTTGAACCGTTTGATAAAACGGCTGATGAACCCCCTGACTCTGAGAATGATATTCATGTGTTTCTCTTACTCCTTAGAATTGATCTTCTCGAGCTGATTGTAATATGCCTTAAGGCGACGGCTGGCCCGCTCGTATCGAGGCCCATAGACCGCTGAAGTCAAAAACGAAATGATGATGCTGAGCACCAGATAAACGATGAGCGCCTTGATAACAAAACCCTTATAATCAAAGAACAGCAGATCGACCTGCTCCACATACACCTGGTTGAAAAGATAGCCGGCCACAAACATCACGAAGAACACGGTCATCCAGATCTTGGTCTTTACGCGTTCCAGCCCGATATAATCATTTTTGAAGTAACGCTCAGCGAACATATCCTGTCGATAATACTGCTTTTCGTATACGGCCGCCTGCGCCATCATCCGTATTTTTTCACGGCTGACCATGGCTTTCTCCTTTCTGTAGACAGATATACTCGGATTATTTTAGCATAAAGATAAGGAATTATCAAGTCTTTTACGTTTTAAGGTTTTATTACAAAATCGTTGCGTGGAATCAGGCCTTATGCTATACTGATACAGGAAACATATGTTCTATAAAGGAAGGGGAGGCGGACGCATGTCAGATTTGAGCAAGCGTATCTTGAACGCGTTAAGCGATCGGTTGAACGAAGTGCTGAAAAGCAAAAAGAACATGCAGTCCATGGTCTACAAAGACGAACCGATCATTCGTCCCGCTTCCGATATCCGCCCTCCCGCAAAGCCAAAGTCCGTGCCGTCCCCCGCTCCTAAGGCGCAGGATCCTGTCTGGCGCAGAGTTCCTTCTTTTTCTTTGCCCTCCTCTTCCATGCCGGAGCCTTATCTGAAGATGCGCAAGATCGCTTCGGATACTTCTTCCTATTATGTGACCCGGGATGAGATCTTCTATCGTCAGGCTCTTCTGATGCAGGACATGACGGATGACTATGCCTTTCATGGGGCCAGCACCCACTATATGCCGGTGTACCAGTCTTTAAGCAACCCCCAGCTGCGCGGCTATTTCACCTGGCGTACTCACAGACGTCAGGGCATCAGGGAGGATGGCTGTTCCGACTATATCAAGATCTACATTTGTGAATTGATCCATCAGATCGGTGTTCCGGATCCTCTTACCGGCCTTAAAATGCTGGAAGAGGCCTGCCGCGAACTGGTCCTGAAGGATCCGCTTTTCGTTTCCGACACTCCGCGCTGGATCCGTGATTACATCCTTTATTATCAGCTGGATGTGCCCCTTCCGGGCGGTGAGGAAAGCGAACCGTATGATCAGGCTCTGTCCGTTTTCTTTGACCGGGAGCACTGTTCGGACCAGGCTTTTCTTGACGCGGTATGCCAGCTTTCCTCCTACCGTTTTGAAAACTCTCGCTTTTATAAAGAAAACCCGGCTTTTTGCGCGCGCATAGCCCGTTCTTTTTTCCGGGAACTGTCCGCTTATTATGATAAACACCGCAAGACCGGCCTGGATGATTCCTTATTCGGACGGCGCTCTTCTGTACACTACTCCCTTTTTCAGAATGCGGTGTTTTATGACTACATGCCCGGCAGGGACCTTTTGATCAAAGCCGGCGCCTTCACAGAGTATCAATGCCGGGGCCGGTGGTGGTCTCTGAAAGCCTATCAGGGGAGCCTGCGCAAGAACAAGAACCTGGGGCAGCTGATGCGCGCTTTCGACCGTGTCCTTCGAGAAGATGCTTCTTACCCCTATCCATTGCGTGACAATGGAACCACCCCGAAATACATCGAAGCTATGCTGCTGAAGGTCCTGAAAGAGGATAAAAAACAGCAGGAACAGGCCGTAAAGGCTGAGAAAAAGCCCGCTCCCCGCCTGGAATTCGATCTGAGCGGATTGGACGCGATCCGGCGCGCTTCCGACCGCACGCGCGACAGTCTGATCGTAGAAGAGGAATATCCGGAGGAAGAACCTGCTATCATCACTTCGATGTCCGAGACTCCCGTCGAAACCGTCGAAGCCGCGGCTGAGGAGGCCCCTTCTCTACTGTCCGAGGAAGAAAAGCAGTTTCTTTCTCTGCTCATGCGCGGAGAGCCCTGGGATGGCTTTCTCCGTTCAAAAGGACTTTTGCTGTCCGTTTTAGTGGACTCCATCAATGATAAATTATATGATGAATTCTCCGACACTGTCCTTCTTCTGGATGGTCACACGCCGGAGATCATTGAAGATTATCTGAATGATCTGAAAGGATACCTCTGATGAAAATACCCAAACGTATCGCTTCTTCCATTATGAATTCCCTGAAGGGCGGCGTGGTGCCGCGCATCGGCCTGCCCTATATCACAGTCGGCCGCGAGCAGGAGATCCAGGCTCTTCTGCATGATGTCGATATTATTTCCGAGGGCGGCGCTTCTTTCCGCTTTCTTGTCGGCAAGTACGGCAGCGGCAAGACCTTTCTGCTGCAGACGATCCGCGGGTATTGCATGGACCGCGGGTTCGTCGTCATGGATGCTGACTTAAGCCCGGAACGCCGCCTGCAAGGCACCCATGGGCAAGGCCTGGCCACTTATAAGGAGCTGGTCCGCAACATGTCCACCAAGACCCGCCCCGAAGGCGGAGCTCTTCCCTTGATCCTGGATCGCTGGATCAGCCAGGTCCAGGCCGAAGCTGCCACGAGCGCCGGTCTGTCCGCTACCGATCCCCGCATCCCCGCTCTTACGGAAGCGCGTATCCGCGAGGTCATTACCTCTCTTAACGAAATGGTGCATGGTTTTGACTTTGCCAGGCTGCTGACCTTGTATTATCAGGCTTACGTCGGCGGGGATGATGAAACGGCAGCCAAGGTCATCAAGTGGTTCCGGGGCGAATATACCACCAAAACCGAAGCGCGGGCGGATCTGGGCGTCAATATCATCATCACGGATGATGACTGGTATGAATATCTGAAGATCTTCGCGCTGTTCTTAAAGCGGGCCGGGTACAACGGGCTTCTGGTCCTGATCGATGAACTGGTCAACCTCTACAAGATCCCCAACAGCATCACCCGTCAGTACAATTACGAAAAGATCCTGACTCTTTACAATGATACGCTGCAGGGGCGCGCACCGTATATCGGCTTCGTGCTTTGCGGCACTCCCCAGTGCATCGAAGATACCCGCCGCGGGCTCTTCAGTTATGAAGCGCTTCGTTCCCGCCTGTCCGAAGGCCGCTTCACCGGAGATGGTCTGAAGGACATGCTGGCGCCTATCATCCGGCTGGCCCCCCTGTCCAATGAAGAAATGCTTATTTTAACAGAAAAGCTCTCTGAGATCCATGCTGTTCTCTATGATTACCCCGTCTCGTTGTCTCAGGATGACCGCATCGCCTTTATCCAGGCGGAATTCAGCCGGGTCGGGTCTTCCTCTCATATCACTCCTCGTGAGGTCATTCGTGACTTCATCGAACTTCTTGACATCCTTTACCAGAACCCATCCGCCAATGTCCGGTCTCTCATCGGCGAAGGCAGCTATCAGGTCGCGCTTCCGGGTGAAGAAGCCGTGCAGGATACGGATTTCGCGGAGTTTACACTATGAACGTCTTTGATCAGTACGCTCCTTTCATTCAGGATTTCATCTATCGCAACGGGTGGCAGTCTCTGCGCGCCATCCAGGTCGCGGCCGGCGACGCTATTTTTAACACGGATTCCCATCTGCTTCTGACCGCTTCCACTGCCTCCGGCAAGACCGAAGCGGCCTTCTTTCCGATTCTTACAGAGTTTTGTGAGGACCCGCCTCATTCCGTCGGCGCTTTATACATCGGTCCTTTAAAAGCCCTGATCAACGATCAGTTTGAGCGACTGAATGACCTGTGTCAGGAAGCCGGGATCCCGGTCTGGCACTGGCATGGCGATGTTTCCCAGTCTCACAAAAATAAGCTTCTCAAGAATCCGTCCGGCATATTGCAGATCACGCCGGAATCGCTGGAATCTTTGCTCATGCACAAGCACGCCTATATCTCCCGCCTGTTCGGGGATCTGCGCTACATCGTGATCGATGAAGTGCACTCTCTCATGCGAGGCGATCGAGGCGCTCAAACACTCTGTCTGATCGAGCGGCTGTCCCGATTGGCAGGCGTCGATCCCCGGCGCATCGGGCTGTCCGCCACGATCGGGGATCCGGAAACGATCGCGGCCTTCCTTTCTTATGGGACCGGGCGGGATACTTTAGTCCCGAAGATCGAAGCCAAGGGCATCAAATGGCGTTTGTCCATGGAACACTTTTATGTGCACCGGGATTCTTCTGAGGAAAAGCCGGAGGGTTCCCTGGAGGCCTCCGCCTCAGTCATGATCGAAACCGTTCCGGATGGGAACCTGATCCCGGAACGATCCTCCGAAGTCACCTTGGAAAGCGCGACAGACCTCGCTCCCAGGCAGGCGGATCCCGGCATCGGTTATATTTTTGAGCACACCCGCGGCCGCAAGTGTCTGGTATTCGTCAATTCCCGTGAGGAATGCGAAGCGGTCACCACCACACTGCGCAGTTACTGCGCGGCCAATCATGAGCCCGACCGTTTTCTGATCCATCACGGCAATCTTTCCACCTCCTTTAGGGAAAGCGCAGAAGCCTCCATGAAGGATGAAGACCAGCTTCTCACGACGGTCACCACTTCCACCCTGGAGCTTGGCATCGATATAGGCCGCCTGGAGCGTGCCTTCCAGATCGATGCTCCTTACACGGTCTCCTCCTTTCTGCAGCGTATGGGCCGCACCGGACGGCGCGAGCTTCCGCCGGAAATGTATTTTGTGATCCGCGAGGATGAAACCGAACCCCGGGCTATGCTTCCGGAGACCATTCCCTGGACTTTGCTGCAAGGCATCGCCCTGATCCAGCTCTATCTGGAGGACCGCTGGGTCGAGCCGACCCGGCTGGACCGTCTTCCTTTCAGCCTGTTGTATCATCAGACCATGGCCACCCTGGCCTCTTGCGGAGAGCTTTACCCGCAGGAACTGGCCATGCGGGTCTTGACGCTCAGTCCCTTCCACCGCATCTCCCAGGAGGATTACCGCGCATTGTTGCTGCATCTGATCGAAACGGAGCAGATCCAGCGTACAGAAGAAGGCGGTCTCATCATCGGACTGAACGGCGAGAGGGAAACCTCCTCTTTCAAATTCTACGCGGTGTTTCAAGACAGCGAGGAATTTACCGTGCGCAGCGAAGGCCAGGAGATCGGAACCATCGTGCAGCCCCCTCCCGTTGGCGAAAAGATCGCCTTGGCCGGGCGGGTATGGACGGTGGATGAGATCGATCCCAAGCGTCATCTGATCTATTGCGAGCCGGTCAAGGGCAAAGTGCCCGCCTATTTCGGCCAATGCGCGGGGGATATCCACGACCGCATCCTTTCCCGCATGTACAAGGTCCTGGAGGAGGACAAGGATTATCCTTATCTGATGGATTCCGGAAAGATCCGGCTCCGTCTGGCCCGCCAGGCCGCGCTCCATTCCGGCCTGCTTCGTTCCCCCCTCATCAGTCTGGGCAGCGACATGTACTGCCTGATGCCATGGCTTGGATCCTACGCGTTCCTGGCCTTGGAACGGTTCCTCAAGATCAAATGTTCCGCGGAGCTCGGTTTGAAAGGGCTTTCTTCTTCCCGTCCTTACTTCATGCAATTTACCATGAAGGCCACTCCGGCTGACTTTTTCCGCGTTCTGGATGAGCAGTCGGCCAAAGATCTGGATCCGATGGAACTGGTCTACCCCGGCGAAGTGCCGTTATTTGAAAAATATGACGCCATGGTGCCGGCGGAACTGCTTAGAAAAGGATTCGCCTACGGTGTCCTGGACATCGCCAGCATGAAAGCCCGTGTACGCTCCTGGTGTCAGAAACTTCTCTCTTCCGGAAGCGATCTCATGAAATAAGGTGACAGCATGACCATACTTTCTAATCCATTGCCCCTTCCCTACCTGTATGAACACGCGCAGGGGAAGGCCTGTCGTGAAGCCGGCCGGCCGGCGCTTATAGGTTATAAAGGAACGTATTATCTCTTCTTTTCCGGAGCCTGCGGCTTCTATTATTCCTATGATCTGGCCGATTGGACATATCATCGAAATATCGATCTGGGCCTGTACCAGCCCGGAGCCTGCGCTTCTGTCATCGGGGACCGTCTGGCTTTTTTCGCCTCCTCCGTCGGCAAGGACCTCTGCCTGTATCTTTCTGATGACCCCTTGTCAGATCAATGGGAGAAGATCCACCTTCCCATTACGTGTACCGATCCTTGCCTGTTCGAAGACCGGGATGGCCGTCTGTATCTTTACTACAGCGCTCCGGTCCCGGCGAAGGATAGTTTTACGGGTCAGTCCCATCAAGGCGCCTTATTCGGTGTCGAGCTGGACAGGCAAAGCTTCTCTCCTGTCGGTCCGGCTGAAATGTTAGCCGCGCCGGATCCGGAATGGCTGGGCTTTGAAGCTTCTCCAACGGGAAGCGCAAGTACGGACGCTCTTCATTCTCCCTTTATGAACCGCTGGCACGGCCGGTATTATCTGCAGTACGCAGGCCAAGGCGGAGAGGGTGTCTATACCTCCTCTGATCCGCTTGGGCCTTTTTATCCGCAGCCGGGCATCCCCTATACGACTATAGGGCAAGGCGGTTCCACCATGACGGACATTTATGGGAATCTTTGGCATGCCACAAGGATATCGTATTCCGGCGGTCACCGCATCGCGCTTTTGCCGGCCGGCTTGGATGAACGCGGGATCCTGTTCTGTGACCAAAGCTTTATGGACTATCCTGTCACTCTTTCGGAAGGCACGCTTGACCGGGGCCCCTCCCGTCCGAGCCAGTCTCTTTACTCTTATCGGGCGGCCGCGCAGGCTCCCTATTCCGCGCAAGGACATGATCCCGAACTCATCTTTGATGAAGACCCGCATACGGCCTGGAAGGCTTTAGACAGTACAGGCGCCTGCGTGGAGGGCGATCTTGGCCGTGTCCGGGCGGTTTCCCATATCAAAGTCGACCTGGCTGACCTGGACATTCCGGCCGTGGAGGTGTCCGATGCGGTCAAGGTCGATGGCCGCTATATCGACATGGATCAGAAGCAGACGGTCGAATACATCCTGGAAGGCAGCGTGGACGGGTCCGGTTATGAGATCCTTAAACACCCGGTCCAGACCAACTTGTCTCACGCCTGCATTTCCTTCACTTCTCCAAAGGATCTTCGCTTCATCCGGCTCACAGCCAAAGTACTGCCCTATGATCAGGACTTTGCCGTATCCGGACTTCGTGTATTCGGTCCGCCCCAGGGTCCGGCGCCGGAAACCGTAAAAGCTGTGACTGCCGAAACCCTTGGCGACCGGCGTCTGAAGCTTAGCTGGGAACCTTCCTCCTATGCGATCGGGTATCGCCTCCGCTATGGTATCCGTCCGGATTCCTTGTATGGTTCTGTCACCGTACATGAAACGACTTCTGTGGAACTGCCGCTTCTACACGCAGGCTTCCACTACTTTGCCGCGGTCGATGCCTTTGGCGAAGGGGGACTGGCAGAAGGCCCGGCGCAGCGTATTTCATAAAATATATCCAATAAACTTAAAATTCACTTGCTATCCACCTCAAATACGGCTATAATATTTATAAATTTATAAACGTATTTGAGGTATTTTTTGTGATGAAAGCCAAAGATCTTGCCAAATTGCTGAACGTGTCTCCGGCAACCATCTCCCTGCTTTTAAATGATAAGCCTGGTCTGAGCCAGTCTTTGCGTGATAAACTGACCGCGCAGATCATTGAACTGGGATTGGAAGACATGCTAAAGAACAGGCCCTCTTCCGCCAAGCCGTCATCCGCTTCCGGAAAACGGAAAAAACGGAATGACGCGCCTCCTTCGATCGCCTATATCAGCTATAAGAATGACGAGATGTGGGACAATTTCTACTCATTCTATAACGGAGTTCTCGAAGGTGCGCAGCAGGAGGCGACCGAAGTCGATCTGAATCTTTCGGTCATCTATCGCCAGGCCGAAAAAGACCTGGTGAAAGCCATCCATCGCATCGGACATGTCATTGGCGCCATCATCATCTGTGATGAGCCAAATGCCGATGTGCTGGAGGAACTGGCCGCACTGGAAGTGCCCTGTGTCTTCATCGATCAATTTGACCCGAACTTTACCGTAAATTCTGTCAACGTTGACAACCGGCAAAGCCAGTATATGATCGTAAAGCACCTGAAAGAAAACGGTCATCGGGATATTGGCTATGTTTCCTGCACCTGGGAGGACAGCGCCGGCGACGAGCGGTTCATCTCGTTTCGCCGGGCTATGAAAGATCTCCATCTAAGAAGCCGGCAGGAATGGTTCTTCAGCGCAGGTGACGAAAACGGTCCTTTAGACTCTTCCATCCTGGAAGAACGATTCCGAAATGTTGAGAGCATGCCCACCGCCTTGATCGCGCAGAACGATCTGCAAGCTCTTCGCACGGTAAACGCGTTGAAGCATTGCGGCTACAGAGTTCCGGAGGATATATCCGTCGTAGGGTTCGATGATAATCCCATCAGCCGTGTCTGTGAGCCCCCGCTGACCACCGTTCGCAGCTCCCGTCACAGAATCGGGCGCGAATGCGTGGCGATGATCCAGCGCCTGGTCCGTCTGAATGAGACCGATACCCTGCGCCAGCCCATGAAGATCAGCATTTCCACCGAACTTGTGATCCGGGACAGTGTCAAGGACCGGACAAAGGGCTGACCGTTTCCTACTCTTTTTAACTATTCTTCTAAGGAAAGGCAGGCAAGCGCCTGCCTTTTTTGTTTATAAATTTACATAAATAAATTTATATAAACTATTGACAAATTTATAAACTTGATTTATAATAAGCTCGTAAGTTCGAAAAACAAGTATTCGAACAAGTAACATCAAGGAGGAACTTACTATGAACAACACTTATCTCTACACTCGCATGTTGGCAGAAGATGTACAGGCCGCGGAGCTGCAGATCGAATATAATAAAACAAAAAAGCGTGTACGTCTGGTAAAACCCCTGATCAACAAGAAGGAAGTTCTCGCGGAAGCCGTTTATGAAAAAATGCTTGCTTCCGAGCAGGAACATGCCGCCTGAATCCCATTGACATCATCTCATTTTCGAGCCTTTCATAACAGAGTTTATCTCACAAGAAAAAGAACATCTCGCAGTTGCAGCCTGTGAGATGTTCTTTTTTATTCATTTGATTTATGTTCGCGCATTACTCTACTGTAACGCTCTTGGCCAGGTTTCTGGGCTTATCCACGTCCAGTCCGCGCGCCACGCTGATGTAATAACCCAACAGCTGCAGCGGTACCACAGCCAGAGAGGTCGCGAAATGTTCATCCGTGCGTGGAACATAGGTGGCGAAGTCCACCGTATCTTCCACTTCATAATGTCCATTCGTGGTCAGGCCCATCAGGTAGGCACCTCTCGCTTTACACTCGACCATGTTGCTTAATGTCTTCTCATACAGGCCGCTCTGTGTCAGGGTACCGATGACCAAAGTTCCCTCTTCTATCAGGCTGATGGTCCCATGCTTCAGCTCACCCGCGGCGTAAGCCTCGCTGTGGATATAGCTGATCTCCTTGCACTTTAAGCTTCCTTCCAGGGAGATCGCATAGTCGATGCCTCGGCCGATAAAGAAGATATCATGGGCGTTGGCGAATTTCGCGGCAAACCACTGCAAGCGCTCTTTATCGTCCAGGATACGCTGGATCTTGTCCGGAATGGTCTCCAGCTCGTCCAGATAGGCTTTGTACTGTTCCTCTTCCAGGCTGCCGCGCACTTTCGCGAACTGGATGGCAAGCAGATACCCTGCGATGAGCTGGGTGCTGTAAGCCTTTGTTGTGGCGACGGCGATCTCCGGACCGGCCAGGGTATAGAAGACATGATCCGCTTCCCGGGCTATGGAGCTGCCCACGGTATTGACGATCGCGAGGGTCTTGACGCCCCGCTCTTTCGCTTCTCGAAGCGCCGCCAGGCTGTCCGCCGTCTCGCCGGACTGGCTGATGATGATCACCAGGCCCTTCGGATCCAAGTGGATCGGCCGATACCGGAACTCGGATGCCAGTTCCACACGCACAGGCAGGTCGGTCAGGTCCTCCATGACATATTGAATGGCCATGCCCACATGATAGGCCGAGCCGCAGGCTACGATATAGACCTGTCTGAGGTCACGGATCATATCCTCGGTCAGTTCCTCCATCAGGTTGATCTTTCCATCGGAAACGACAGAATGGATGGTATCCCGGACCGCCTTGGGCTGCTCGTGGATCTCCTTCATCATGAAGTGCTGGTATCCGCCCTTTTCCGCGCTTTCCGCATCCCACTCAATGGTCACGAGTTCCTTCTCGATCTTATCGCCATCCAGATTATAGAACTGCACTTCATTCTGACGGATGCAGGCCATTTCCAGATTGCCGATGTAGTAGACCTGGCGGGTCCGCTGCAGGATCGCCGGTACATCCGACGCGATATAGGAAGCGTCATCCGCGGTACCGATGATCATCGGGGAATCCTTGCGGGCGACCCAGATCTCATTCGGATAATCTTTGAACAGGACCGCCAGCGCGTAAGAACCGCGAACGCGGACCATGGTCTTGGCCAGAGCATCGACCGGGCCCATACCATATTTTTTGTAATAATAATCGATCAATTTGACGGCTACTTCCGTATCCGTCTGCGTCTGGAATACATAACCGCTGCGCTGCAGCTTTTCCTTCAGCTCCTGATAGTTTTCGATGATACCGTTATGGACAGCTACCACATTGCCGTCATCGCTGGCATGCGGATGGGAATTGAGCTCCGACGGCTCTCCATGGGTCGCCCAGCGCGTATGGCCAATGCCGCAGTTTCCGATCAGGCTTTGTCCATCATCGGTCTTCTGACGCAGAATATCGATACGGCCCTTCGCCTTGACGACCTGGACCTTCTTTTCTCCATCACGGACTGCCAGTCCGGCTGAATCATAGCCACGATACTCCAGTTTGCTCAAACCTTCCAAAAGGATCGGCGCCGCTTTCTGCGTGCCAACATATCCTACGATCCCACACATGGTCAGTAACCTCCTGTTCTCTCTTTAGCCTCGCTCTTCCATGACTACGATGTCATGAAGAGATTTCACGATCACGCCTTCCGCGATCACGCCCCGTACCGAAGTCAATGGATAGACCCGGGAACCCTTGCCGATCACCGTGCCGGGATTGAGTACGCAGCCGCACCCGATATCCGCATGGTCGCCCAGCAGGCCTCCGATCTTTCTCAGTCCTGTTTCATAGGAAACATCCCCATCATGGATCACGACCGCGCGTCCATCGCTCTTTAAATTCGAGCAGATGGAGCCTGCCCCCATGTGGGCGAAGTTGCCCAGGATCGAGTCTCCCACGTAATTATAATGCGGCACCTGCACATGCTTTAACAGCACGCAGTTCTTCAGTTCTGAGGAATTGCCCAGAACACATTCTTCTCCGCAAAGCACATTTCCTCTTAAATATGCCCCGGGACGGATTTCCGTATTCGCCCCGATGATGGCCGGCGGTTCGATGGTCGCCGTCTTAGCGATCTTAACGTTTTCACCGACCCACACGCCGGGCTCCACCTCTGTGTAGCCTGGCAGGCCTTTTTCGATCAACGTCCGGATCATTTCTTTGATGACCGGCAGCAGCTCCCAGGGGTAGGTCGTTGCCTGAAACCACGGCTCTGCCAGAGAACCGGACGCGTCATACAGTCTGGCTGTCGTAATATTATTCAACGCAGTGGCCTCCTTCTTTCACCTTCTGATACAGGCGATCGATGTACTGGTCGCAAAGTTCTTCCGTCTCGCACTCCATCATGATGCGGATCACCGGTTCGGTTCCGCTCTGACGCAGCACTGCCCGTCCATGACCCTGGATCTCTTCATTGATCTTGTCAAATTCGGCGCGCACTCCGGCATCGCCCAGCGCAGCCTGCTTGCTGGATACCCGCACGCTCTTGATCTTCTGCGGATACAGACGCACATCCTGCGCCAGAACAGACAAGCCTTCCTTTTCTCCACAGATCTCTTCTGTCAGCATGATGGCGGTCAGAAGCGCGTCACCTGTTGTCGCGTACTTTTTCAGGATGATATGTCCGGACTGCTCACCGCCCAGCATGTAGCCGCCCTTGAGCATCTCCTCATAAACGAAGCGGTCTCCTACATCGGTCTGGCGGGTCTTGATGCCGATCTTCTTCAAAGAATCGACCAGGCCGGAGTTGGACATAAGCGTGACGACCAGAGTGTTCTTGTTCAGGATACCGCGGTCCTTTAAGCGGCGGCCCAGGATATAGAGGATCTTATCTCCATCGACGACCTGGCCATTCTCATCCACCGCGATGCAGCGGTCCGCGTCTCCGTCAAAGGCGAAGCCGACGTCCAGATGCTTCTCACGAACCAGACGGCACAAGGCCTCGATATGGGTCGAACCGCAATCCCGGTTGATATTGACACCGTTCGGCGTATTGCCGATCACATAGGTCTGGGCGCCTAGCGCGTCAAACACAGCCTTCGCGATGGACCAGGAGGCGCCGTTCGCGCAATCCAGACCGATCTTCAGATTCTTGT
>ONBQ01000092.1 GCA_900316145.1 uncultured Eubacteriales bacterium | reverse complement strand
TTTGCCGGTGAAGGTAAGTATATGCCCTGGTACCGGCTGTTCTTCTGGACCTTTCCGGTCGCTACGATCCTGTTCTTCCTGATGCCAAAGGGTGCGCCGGACGCCCTGAAGATCACATGGTTTTTCGTAACCTATCTGTTCTATGACTTCACCTGCACGCTGACAGAGGTCCCGATGCAGTCGATGGTCACGACCCTGACGGACAGCCCCTCCGAGCGTAACAGTATACTGACCGTGAAAGGCGTGATCACCGTGATCTCTGCTGTCGGCATGGCGATCATTGTCTCTGCTCTGCTGAGTGAAAAGGTAGGTATGCCGCTGAAAAACATCGGGATCGGCGGCGCGCTGATCTTCCTGGTTTTCATGATCCCTATGGTGTTCAAGGTCAATGAGCACAACATCGAACTTAAGAATGTGGAGAATGAGGGCTCTCAGGAGAAGTACAGCTTCAAGGATATGGTCAACTGTGTGTTTACTAACAAATATATTCTGATCTATTTCCTGGCTGTCATCATCTCCACGATCTTCTGCACCCGCACCGCTGTGGAAAGCTTCCTTGGTTTCTACATTTTCCACGACTCGATGATCTTTACCTATGTCATGCTGATCGGATTCGTCCCCGGCATCATCCTGAGTGCCTTCTGCGGCAGGCTGGCGGACAAATTCGGCAAGCGCAATCTCCTTGCATTCATTTTTGCACTGCTGGCGGCCGCAACATTGATCATCTATTTCTTCTGCCGCAGCAGCAAAGTCATGTTCATCGTACTTGGTGGCCTGTGCGCGATCCCCAACGCGCTGGTCAGTGTAGTCAGGACCTACATCGCCCCGGATACCATCGACTATACCCGGTATAAGACCGGCAAGGACTGCTCCGGCATCTTCTACTCCTTGCAATCCTTCCTGAACAAGGCATTAGGCGGTGTCGTTGGCTCCGTTGCCCTGTATATTCTGGCGGTATTTGACTGGAAAGAGGTCGTTGGCGACAGCTTTGCGGATCTGGCTGCCCAGGGGGTGACCCAGTCCGAGACCGCGTTGACCGCACTTTGGAATCTGGGCTATCTGATCCCGGCCATCGGCTTCGGGATCTCGGCGATCCTGCTCTTCGCGTTCTACAACCTGAAAGATAAAGACGCAGAACTTATGGCCAAGTGCAATGCCGGACAGATCACTCGCGAGGAATGTGAAGCGCAGCTTTCGAGGAAGTATTAAGTGACAAAGGAAAGAAACATCATGGTTTTTACAGCGATCAAACGGGCGGTAATGAACGCCCGCTTCCATAAGGTCAACAAGCATTATAAGACCGATCCCGTCCTCGGGGATCGCAGTTATATTCAGCGCGAAGGAAAGGATCCGGTAGAGGTGCTCTTCTACTATCCCGAAAAGCGGGAAAATATGCCGGTGTTCGTTCAGATCCACGGCGGCGCCTGGGTCGGCCTGGACGCAGTGGACGATGACCGCTACTGCCTGCGGCTGAGTGAGGAGCTGGGAGCCTTTGTGGTCAACGTGAACTACAAGCGGCTGTATGATAAAAGTTTCCCTTATCCGCAGGAAGAGGTCGTGGATACCGTCAAATGGCTGAAATCCCACGCAAAGCAGCTGGGCATCGACCCCGACAGGATCATTCTTTCCGGCGGCAGCGCAGGCGGCCATCTTACAGCAGGCGCCGCTATCATGTTAGCCCAGCAAGGCGTGCAGATCGCAGGGCAGATCATGGAAGTGCCCTTTCTGGACTTCACCCACACGATCCCTATCGACTTCCCTGAAGGGGACAAGCTCTACAAGTTGATGTTTGAGCTCTATCCGCCCAAGCTGCCTCTGGACAGCGAGGTGCTGTCCCCGGCTGCGAAGATCCGGTCGGAAACGCTGGAAAAGCTCTCTCCGGCAGTGGTCATCGTCTGCGGCCGGGATCCGCTGCATCCCCAGGGAGAACACTATGCGGAGCTTCTGAAGCAGCACGGCAAGCTGCTGGACCTGAAAATGTACAAAGACGGCTATCACGGCTTCGGCACCGACAAGGCCGAGGAAAAGCCGGAACAGGATAAGCTGCGGAAGGACTGCTTCCGCTATAAGGTTGAGAAGGCAAAAGAGCTCTTTGCAATGAGCGAAAGGGAGAACCATGGCGAAACGGAAAACGCATAAGGAAGACCGGAAGGGCTGGCCTCTGTTCAACCGGCTCTTGGCGGACTTTATCGAACTGACCCGCTTCCCGGAACTGCCGGAGTGCCCGAAGCAGGGGAAAAACTACGAATACTGGCCGGAAGGCGCTCTCTGCGCCAACGGCAATCCCTATCACGGCTGCATCCGTCTGGGCAGCGCCAATAAGCTGATGATCGGTTTCTCCGGCGGCGGCGTTTCGGTAGACGAATATACCGCGGCCAGACCCCAGCGTGTAGGCGGTCAGGGCGAAATGTTCTACTCCGACGACGTGCGGTTCGGTGATATCATTCCCCGGATCGGAACCTTCGGACAGTCAAAGAAGAATCCCTTCCGGGACTGGAACCTGTTGTTCGTGCCCTACGCCACCGGGGATTTCCACTGCGGAACCGGGGATTTCCCCTATACGGATCTGGATGGAAAACCGGCCGTGCTGCATCACCACGGCTATACAAACTTTCAACTGCTGCTGAAAAAGATCAAAGAACTGGTGCCGAACCCGGAGCAGATCCTCGTGACCGGTTTCTCCGCAGGAGCTTTTGCAACATCCCTGCTTACTGACGCGGTCGCTGCCACGTTCCCGAAGTGCCGGGATATTACTGCATGTGTGGACAGCGCGATGATGCATTATGACTGGCAGCGCGTAGCAAGGGAGGTCTGGAAAGCACCGGAGGAAATCGCGGCACGCCTCACCGGAGATGAGATCGTCTCTGACAGCCTGCTCGCACTTCATAAGAATCATCCCGAAATCAAGATCATGTATTGCTGCTCCGTGCGGGATGCGGCGCTGACCCAGATGGAGATGTATCTGGAGGACGGTCGCTGGGTGCCGGATCAGGCAGCGGGAGTAAGCTTCCAGCGGAAGCTCAAGGAAATGCTGACTGTTCTGCAAAAGGAGATCCCGGACCTGAGTACGTTTATCTTTGACACTCCGGACAAAAACAGTAAGGATGCCGATCTGACCGTCCACTGCCTCTGCGGCTCCAATGCCGCTTTCACAACCGTCGTAGATGGTGTGAGCTGCGCCGACTGGATGATGTGCGGTGTTGGCGGTGAGGTGCTGAAGCTGGGGCTTGGATTACTTTGAAGGGAGATCGCAACATGAAAGCACAAAAGATCATTTTGAATGAAAACAGAAATGTTACACTGACCGCCTATATTCAGGAAGCAGATGGCGAATTCGGCTTTTCCAGGCGCCCCGCTATGCTCGTGATCCCCGGTGGTGGCTATGCCATGTGCTCCGACCGCGAGGCCGACCCTGTGGCCATGGCTTATCTGAAGGCTGGTTATCAGGCATTGATCCTTCGTTATACCTGTACGTCCAAGGGAAGATGGCCCCTTCCGCTCGAGGACTATGAGCATGCCATGAAACTGATCGAGGAAAACGCGGAAGAATGGCACATCAATACGACAAAGATCGCGGTCGTCGGTTTCTCGGCAGGCGGTCATCTCGCCGCATGTGCGGCAACGATCGCCGAGCACAAGCCTGCTGCCGCGGTGCTTGTCTATCCTGCGATTCTAAAGGATATCTGTGATATGTGCCAGCCGGGGATGCCCTCTCCAAACGAGCATGTTACAGCACAGACCTGTCCCTGTTTTCTCGTTGCTGCCCGTGACGACCGCACCGTGAACATTAAAAACACCTTGATGATGGAACTTGCCCTTGCGGACAAGGGCGTTGCCTTTGAAAGCCACATCTATTCCTATGGAGGTCATGGATTTTCCACCGGCGAGGACTGGATCATTACGAATTCGGTTTCTTCCCGTCTGCCAGATTGGATTTCCGACAGCATTGGCTGGCTGGGCGAGATCATGGGACGCTTTACCCGCAATGGCTTTACGGAGCCTACGGCTGCTGTCTCCATGAATGCAGACTTTACGCCGATTCTCAGCGTGGAATGCTCGCTGAATCATCTGAGAAAACAAAGCGAAGAAGCCCGCATGGCCCTTGCACCGATGTTTGCCGGAATCGAAACAATAGCAAAAGTCCGTGGCTACTCTGTAGAAGGGCTCATGGCAGCTGTTGGGAACAATACAGCCAGAGAGATCATGGAGATGCTGCAGATCCCTGGTGAAACCATCCATGTGATCGATGTCCGGCTGCATAGCATGGTCAACGAGTTGGAGGAATGACCATAATGGGAAAATGGATCTGTCATCCGGGAGATAACCGGCTGACAAAGCTCGTGCCGGTGTTCCGCAGGAGATTTGCAATACATAAAACGTTGGACAAAGCCGTGCTTCGCCTGACAGCCCACGGCGTGTATGAGGCGGAACTGAACGGCATGCGCGTAACATCAAACAAATTCATGCCGGGACTGACCAGCTATTATTACCGCATCCAGGTGCAGGAATATGATGTCTTAGAGCTGATCTGTCAAGGAGACAATGAGCTGCGTGTGACAGTTGGTGATGGCTGGTGGCGCTGGAACAACAACTTTGGCTACACGCTTGCACTTTGGGGCGAACTGACACTCCTCTATTCCGATGGCAGTGAGGAAGCAATCGCTACCGACGAGACCTTTGAGGTTACGACGGACGGCATCGTGCGCTCAGGTCTGCAAAAGGGCGAAGTCTATGACGCCAGGATCAAGCTCCACGGCTGGCAAAAAGCGATCCTTTGCACCGAGCACACCGAGGGAGAACGGATCGAGAACCAGAGCGTCCCAGTGCGGGAAAAAGAGCGTTTTACAGGCAGGCCTCTGCGGGATGCCGCCGGGAAGCTTGTCATCGACTTCGGACAGAACATTGCGGGCTATGTCCACATGACCCTTCGAAGTACCAAGCGCGGACAGACTGTGCATCTTAAGCACGGGGAAGGCCTGGATAAAAGCGGTTGCTTTTCCACTGCGAACTGTGATGGCGGAAGGGCCGAATTTCAGGAAGTCACTTATATCTGCAAAGGAGCGGAGATCGAAGAGTACACGCCGCACTTTGCTGTGTTCGGCTTCCGGTACGCACTTGTAGAAGGCATCAATTCCGAAAACGCGGATTTTGAAGCCATCGCTGTCTACTCCGACATGGCAGAAACAGGTGACTTCCACTGCTCCAACGAGCTGATCAACAAACTGGTGGAAAACGCCCGCTGGAGCCAGAAGGGCAATTTCCTGGATGTACCGGTGGACTGCCCCACACGCGAACGCAACGCTTGGACGGGCGATGCTATGATCTATTGCCGCACAGCGGCGTATTTCATGGACGTACAGCAGTTCTTCAAGAAATGGCTGGCAGATCAGACGATTGAGCAATATGCATCCGGGAAAGTGGGCATTACCTTTCCTTCCACCTCCAGCGTCCACAACCCGGAGGAACTGCAGACGGTGCAGGCAAAAGACCCCGCCATGGCGCTGGCCGGGCCAACTGGCGAAGGCAATATCGGCGAGGACAGTGTGGGCTGGGGCGATTCTGCCGTGTGGATCCCGTATCAGATGTATCTGATGTACGGCGACGTGGGATTCTTGCAGGAGCATTACGACACAGCAAAAAAATGGGTCGAGTTCTCTCTGAACTGCATGAAGGAGCAAAACCCTATGTACGCCGATAAGCCGTGGTACAGAAACGGCGACGGCGATTACATTTATGATACCCGCTTCCACTATGGCGAATGGAACGAACCGCTGCCTCCGGCACCGGAGGTTATCGAACTCTTCGCAAAAGGCGGCACGGCGGCCGATTATGTGACACACATGGCCAAGTATGGCAAACCTGAAGTGGCTACAGCCTACACCAAGCGCAGCTGCGATAATCTGGCTGAAATGGCAAGAATTCTCGGCAAGGATGCGGATGCGGAGCACTATGCAACGCTTTCAGCCAAAATCAAAGCCGCCTATGATAAATATATGATCGGACCCGACGGCACGATCCAGCCGGGCCATCAAGCGGCTTATATCCGCGCCTTGGCGCTGGACATGGTCAGTGAAGAGAAAAAGCCGCTGGTGATCGCGCAGCTCAAAAAGGAGCTGGAAAATGCCAATTACCATCTGAACACCGGCTTCCTCTCCACGGTGTATCTGCTGCCCACCCTCTGTGACAATGGCCTGGTGGACGAAGCAGTCCGGATTCTGGAGCAGACCACGGCTCCCGGCTGGCTGCATCCGGTTTCCCTTGGTGCAACGACCATGCTGGAAAACTGGAACAGTATGGACGTTTTCCGCGACAGTTTCAACCACTACTCTTTTGGTGCGGTCTGCCAGTTCCTGTTTGAATACGTAGCGGGCATCCGTCCGATTTTCAATGCTCCGGGATTTCGCGAGTTTGAACTGCGGCCTGTCATCAGCGGCAGCCTGACCTGGGCGGAGGGCGTTTATAAAACCCGGTTTGGCACTATACGTTCCCGTTGGGAGAAAAAGGCCGATCAAATCTATTATACGTTTACAATTCCGGAAGGAACCATTGCGCACGTCATTCTGCCGGATGGCTCCTGTGAAAAGCTCTGTTCCGGCACATATCAAAGAATAACAGACGGAGGGAATTATGAAAAAATCTGTTAAGATCATTCTGATCATCGTATTGATTTTGCTGATTGTCGGCGCAGGCGCCTGGATACTGATCCGCCATCTCAAACAAGCGCCGAAGCTCTCCTCTATCCAGGCTTCGGATGCTGCAGTTACAATTATGCGGGACAGCCAAACGATCGTATTCCAGCCAGAAAACAATTATGAGCTCCAGGGAACAACGCAGATTTCGGGCTTTGCATTCAGTTTTGAAGGCCAGGGAATGTATCAGATTCAAGACCGGCAGCTCAACTTTCCTGACGAGCATCCAGTGATTTCTGTGACAAGCACACTCGGCAGCTTTGATATGGAAGGCACCCTGACTGTCTCCTGCAAACAAGGGGTCTGGCACATCCATCTGGAAGCCAGCAATGAAACCCAAACCTTCCAGTTGATCGAGATCGACCTGACCGCAGAGGAAGCAACAGCACTCGGCCTGGAGAGATAGCCTGCCATAACCCGACAACCAGGGGAGCATTAAGGAGAAAGACAAATGGAAAAGAAAAAACACAGAAAAGTGAAAAAGGTCCTGCTCATCTTCGCCTGCGTCATCGTCGTTCTTGCGATCGGTGTATTTGTGCTGCTGAAAAAGACCTTTCTCAAAAGCTTTCCAAAACTGACGGGAGAGCCGGAAATCGGAAAATGGTATGAGGTGGCGGTAGAAGACACCCAATCCTCTGATGGCAGCGAATGGCACGGAATCTTCAAAAAGGGTACGGAGAACAAGGTCGCCGTCTATTTCTTCGGCGGCGGCGTGAGCATTACGCCGGAAACCTCGGAAGGCGGGAATCAGTTCTTTGCCACAAACACGACAGCACAGGACTTTGTGGCGGTTGGGGGAATCGGCAGCAACGCAGAGGACAACCCGTTCAAGGATTGGAGTTTCATCGTGATCCCTTACGCAACCGGTGATTTCCATTCAGGCACTGGTGTCTATGAGGGAAAAAAGACGGTTTACCATACCGGCTACAGTAATTACGCTGCGTTTGTGGAGCAGATCAAACCCTATGTGGGCGAACCGGATACCCTGCTGGTCACAGGCTTCTCTGCAGGTGGTTTTGCTACCTCGCTTCTGGCCGATGATGTGATCGACCGCTTCCCCAGCGCGAAAAACATCACGGTATGTGTGGACAGCTCACTGCTGCTCTATGACGGATGGCACGAAACGGCGGTCGATCTCTGGCAGTCCCCCAAGGAAATATCCGATCGTCTGACCACGGACAATCTGGTACTGGACAGCCTGACCGCACTGCATGAAAAACGTGGTGACAGCGTCAAAATTCTGTTCGACTGCTCCTACCGGGATGACACGCTGCAGCAGTATCAGGCATATATCCGCACCGGTACCATGACAAAGGACAAGGAAAACGGCGACCTGTTCCAAAAAGATCTTACGGAAATGGTCAGAGGCCTGCAGGAAAACATCCCAGGGATCGGAATCTATATCTGGACTCACGCCGAAGACGCAGAAACGCACAATACGCAGCACACGATCATCTCCAGCAATGTATTAGACAAGCTGGAGGATGATATCAGCGTTGCAGATTGGATCATCGCCGCCGTAAACGGCGATGTACAAAGTCACGGACTTGCCTTGCTGGAAAGATAAAAGAGACCGGAAAACCGTGCAGAGGGATCATGACATTTAAGTAGACTAATGACATTGTGATATGCTATGATAATGCCATCTAAAATCAAAGGGGTGTCTTGCTATGACGAAGGAAACTGCATTTCGCTTGGCAAAACCAAAGAAAAAGGGCTTGCTCCCATTGTTGTTTAGCCGCTTCTTCATCATCGCGCTGCTGCTTGTCTGGCAGGTGCTTCTGATCGTGGGCTTTTACGGTTGGCTGAATGATTATTTTACATACTTCTCCGCATTCATCGGGTTGTTCTCGCTTGCTATGGTGATCTATCTGTTTAACAACCGCATGGACTCTACCGCCAAGTTGACGTGGATGCTGATTCTCTCGGTCGTACCGCTGCCCGGAGCGATCCTCCTGTGGTTTACGCAGACAAACGCCGGACACCGCTGGATCACGCATCGGGTTGCGGAGCTGATCGACGAAACAAAGGATGCCATACCACAGGATGCAGATGTGTTAACTGCACTGGCGGAGAATGATTCCGGCACGGGCGACCTTTCCACCTATCTGAACCGCAGCGGCTGCTTTCCCATTTATGACCATACGGAGGTTCGCTACTTCACGTTGGGGGAGGATAAGTTTGCCGCCATGCTGGAGGAGCTTAAGAGAGCGGAACAGTCCATCTTCATGGAATACTTCATCATTGAAGAAGGCTATATGTGGGGGGAGATCCTGAAGATCCTGATCGAGAAGGCGGCTGCGGGCGTGGACGTGCGCGTCCTATATGACGGAATGTGCGAGTTATCCACGCTGCCCGCTAACTACCGCAAGCTGCTTTCGCAGCACGGGATCAAGGCCAAGGCGTTTTCACCCATCCGCCCATTTCTTTCCTCGCACTACAATTACCGCGACCACCGCAAGATCCTCGTGATCGACGGTAAGGTGGCGTTCAACGGTGGTGTCAACCTCGCGGACGAGTACATCAATCATATCGAACGGTTCGGACATTGGAAGGACACTGCGCTCATGCTCAAAGGGCCTGCCGTGCGGAGCTTTACGCTGCTCTTCTTGCAGATGTGGAACATCGACGAAAAAGTGTCTGACTTCTCGCCTGTCACCGCCGAGGTGCTGGAATCCCCGGATGCACAGGGCTATGTCATGCCCTATGGCGACTGCCCACTGGACAACGACAAGGTGGGCGAGGCGGTGTATATGGACATACTCAACCGCGCCAACGACTATGTGTATATCATGTCGCCATACCTGATTCTAGATGGGGAGTTGGAAACGGCGCTCAAATTTGCGGCGCAGCGGGGGATCGACGTCCGGCTGATCCTGCCGGGTATCCCTGACAAAAAAATGGCCTACGCGCTGGCAAAATCACATTATGCGTCTTTGGTGGACGCGGGCGTGAAAATCTATGAGTACACGCCCGGTTTTGTTCATGCCAAGGTGTTTGTCAGCGACGATTGCAAGGCGGTTGTCGGCACGATCAATCTGGACTACCGCAGCCTGTACCATCATTTCGAATGCGCGACATACCTGTATCAGACACCTTGCATCGCGGATATTCACGCGGATTTCCTCGCAACGCAGGAAAAGTGCCGTCAGGTTACACCGGAAAGCATCAAAAATGAGAGCGCATATTACAAAATCATGGGCTCGTTGATGAAGTTCATCGCGCCGTTGATGTAAAAACAACTCGCACAAAAGGATGCCCTTAGTGGAGCAATGCCTGTATTAATTCGGGATTCTCAGAGCTTATTCTGCTCGGGCATGAGGATATGATCCGAAAATGCTCCCGTTTTGTGCTGTCGGATTTTTCTGCAGGAATGCTACAGACTGCGCGCGAAGCTTTGAAAGATATCGAGGATATTGAATACCAAGTCATCGACATTCAAAATATTCCCTTTCCTGACGATTCTTTCGATATCGTAATCGCCAATATGATGTTGTATCATGTTCCCGACCTGAAACAAGGCCTTCGGAAAGTCCGGCGGGATGGTCCCGTACGTTATTACTTCATACATGGAGGATGGAAAGCGACTGAATATCAAGGCACCTATATAAAGTTTGCTTTCTGCTTCCCAGAGAAAGAACACTGGAATGACACCGAAGGAGTATAGAGAAGGAAAAACAGGGGAATTGTAAGGGGAACGACCGGCGCAAGTTCTTTTATATTTGATCTTAAGGTTGAATCATAAGGCGTGTTCACATATAATGGGGGAAGAGATTTATATCGATAATGGCGATGCAGGTCGCCGGGAAAAGTCCTTTAGCCTGAGGAAGGAGAGCTTCTATGAGAAGAAGATATGTTAACGCTCAGTAGTCTGAGCTTAAATAATTGAGTCGTAAGCTCAGATGAAATCCTAAAAATAGTTATTAGGAGGAACATTATGAGCTATATAAAGGCAGAAAATGTACTGCCGCAGGAATTGATCGAAGCGATTCAGCAATATGTGGACGGAAAACTGATCTATATTCCACGCAAGGAAAAACAGGCTTGGGGCAGTACCACTTCCGCCAAGGCTTTCTTTCGTGAACGAAACGAAAGGATCTATGAAGCCTACAAGAGTGGAATGGGACTGCAGGAACTTGCGGAGAGATTTTCATTATCGGAGAAAAGCATTCAAAGGATCCTCCGGGATCAGAGACTTGCTGAAATCAAATTTTCTGAAGAGAAACAATACTGAATTTAAATGGATCTCGGCCGGGCTCTGTGTCCGGCCGTTTCTAATAAGGAAAATGAGATGGAAAAAATGATAAAAGTGGTCAATGCCAATACAGAGTACAAATACTTTGACTTGCGGGAAAAGCCCGAATTAAAGGATCGGGCTGCGGAATGGTTTCATAAAAAGTGGGGAGTTCCTACGGAAGCTTATCTTGCATGCATGACGGAGTATCTGGATCAGAGAACGGAATACGGCTGGTATCTTTGCATGCTTGACGGTCAGATCGTAGGCGGCCTGGGCGTCATAGATAACGACTTTCATGACAGAAAGGATCTCAGCCCCAATGTGTGCGCGGTCTATACGGAGGAAGCGCATCGCGGTCAGGGCATCGCCGGAAACCTTCTTGGCCTTGTCGTGCGCGATATGAAAGAAAAAGGGATATCCCCTCTCTATCTTGTGACCGATCATACAGGATTCTATGAGCGCTACGGATGGGAGTTCTTCTGCATGGCACAGGGAGATGGTGAGCCCGAGCCGACAAGATTGTATATTCACAGGTAGGCAAGGCGGAGGAAGGAATGGTGTTTGTCCCGATCGTTTCGTGAGGGGATAGCCATCACGCAAACTGCCTTTAACCCTCCAATATGAGTTCAAGCCCTTGCTTTTGAATTCTGCCTGTGTTATACTGCATGCAGAATTCATCTATGGAGGCAAAGATGTTCAGAAGATAAATCGAACGACATACGACAAAATACTCCACATTCGGAGACTGACCCCAAAGGGGCATGTTTTTGTGTATCGAATTCGAAGATCTTCTGCACTGGCCTTTGTAAAAAGGCTTTTTCGCGTAGCAAAAGCAGAAGTCTGTTTTCGATACACACATTCGAAAACAGACTTTTTTATGTTTCTTTTCGCACTTCCGCTTACAGAAAGAAGGCCCTATGCTGCAAGTCAAAAACCTAACCATTACTCACCTGAAAGACCTGAAGATCCTTCTGGAGAACTGCTCCTTCACTCTCCAGAAAGGCGACAAAGCCGTGATCATCGGCGAAGAAGGAAATGGCAAGTCCACCCTGCTCAAATGGATCTATGACCCCGGTTTGATCGAAGGCTATGCTGAGGCCAAGGGTGAATGCATCGCTACCGGAGAGAAGTTCGGTTATCTTCCACAGGAACTCTCAGAGGAAGACAAAACGCTTAGCGTTCTGGAATTCTTTGAGCAGGATCCCTCCTTTTATGAATACAGCCTTCGAGATATAGCGCGCAATGCCTCCCGGCTGGGCCTTGCGAAGGACTTCTGTTACAGCGAGCAGCCCATGGGCACCCTGTCCGGCGGAGAAAAGGTTAAGACACAGCTCCTCAGACTACTGCTGGCCGACCCCACGGTCCTTCTGCTGGATGAGCCGTCCAACGACCTGGATCTTGCGACCCTTGACGTTCTGGAATCCCTGATCCGTGATTTTTCAGGCATCGTACTGTTTATATCTCATGACGAGGTCCTGATCGAGCGCACGGCCAACATGGTCCTTCACATCGAACAGGTCTATAAAAAAAGAGAAAGCCGCTACCAGGTGGCAAGGCTTTCCTATCCAGAATATGTTAAGGCCCGTCAGGATCAGTTTGCGCGTCAGGAGATGCAGGCCGCGGAGGATCAGCGCCGCAAGCGCATCCGGGACGAGAAGCTGCGCCGCATCTATCAGAGTGTAGATCACGCGCAGGAGACCATCTCCCGGCAGGACCCTGCGGGCGGGCGTCTGCTCAAAAAGAAGATGCACGCTGTCAAATCCATGGAGCATCGTTTCGCCCGGGAGGATGAAACCATGACCAAACGACCCATCCGGGAGGAGGCCATCGACTATTCCTTCGGCCTTTTGGCAGAACCGATCCCGGCCGGCAAGGTCGTACTGGACTTTGATCTGGATAAACTTATTGCCGGCGACACGCTCCTTTCCGGGGGCCTCCATCTGCATGTGCAGGGATCCGAAAAGGTATGCATCATTGGCAAAAACGGTGTCGGCAAAACGACCCTGCTTAAGATCATTGCTGATCAATTGCTGGCCCGCGAGGATCTGGAGGTCGTCTACATGCCGCAGCAATATGAGGACCAGCTGGACATGGACCTTGATCCGGTGGACTACCTTGTGGCCAACACGGATCTTAGCAAAGCCCGCATCACGGACCGTCACGAGCCGGCAAAGATGCGCCAGGCGCGCGAGGAAAGGGAAAAGCAGGGCATCGGTGTCACGGAACAAGAATGGCGCACGCACATCCGCACCTACCTGGGTGCTCTGCGCTTTACGGAGGAAGAGATGAACCATCCGATCCAGGCGCTTTCCGGCGGACAAAAGGCCAAGGTCTTCCTGCTGAAAATGAATCTTTCCCGGGCCAACGTCCTGCTGCTGGACGAGCCGACGAGAAACTTCTCTCCCCTGTCCGGCCCTGTCATCCGCCGGATGCTTGCCTCTTTCCCAGGTGCCATTATCAGCATCTCCCACGACCGCAAGTACATAGAGGAAGTGTGTAACACCATTTACGAACTTACACCGGAAGGACTGAAGAAAATAGAGTGATCTGCTTTCCAGTGAAAAGGCAGTGGGGTGGACGTCACCGATAAAAGCGTTCAGATCCCCGCCGACCATGCCCCAGCGTAATACCTTTCGTTCCATAGGACACCTCCTTGTACTGTTGTGTTCGTTATTTCTCCTGATGATCAGAATTTGAAAATGATGCCGATGACGGCCGCAGCCGCCAGAAATACCACCGGGTGCAGCTTACTGATCTTGACAAGCAACTTGCTGTCCTTGCATTTTTTAAAGGTGCCCAGGTTCATCAAAAGCCACAGGACTACCGCCAGGATCAGCCCCGGATAACGGATGCCGGCAAAGGCGGTCTTCAGGCTTTTCAGAGCCCCCTCATCGAACAATGCGATCTGCGCGACACCCAGACAGGCGGCCGCGATCAAACCGGTGGAGGCAGGCCGCAAGCCATAAAACGCCGCTTTCACATAGCGGTTGTCCTGGAAGGCCTTCAGGATCCTGGCCACGATGATGATCACGATGATTGATGGGAAGATCAATCCGAGGGTAGCTATGATGGCACCGGGCACACCGGCCACTGTATAGCCGGTATAAGTGGACATGTTGACGCCGATGGGGCCGGGTGTGCATTCAGAGACCGCGATCATGTCAGCCAGCTGGTCCGAAGTGTACCAGGCCGTCCGCAGGGAAATATCCTGCAGGAAGGGAAGTGTGGCAAGACCGCCGCCGATGGCGAACAGACCAGCCTTGGCAAATTCGAAAAACAGGCGCAGATAGATCATGCTTTGGCCCCTCCTTTCTTCAGCATCACCTGGGCTAAGATCCCGATGACTGCCGCAAACAAAACGAAGATGATGGGCGAAACGTCCAGCAGCAGGGATCCCACCAGGACCACCAGGAAGATACCCAAGGTCACCGCGTCCTTGATCGAGGATTTGCCCAGCTTGACCACCGCGTTCAGGATCAAAACGAAAACGCAGACACGGATGCCTGCGAAGGCATGCCGCACGATGGCAAGGTCTGCGAAATTCGAGATAAATGCCGCAATGATGGTAATGATCACCAAAGACGGAAATACTACGCCAAGGGTCGCTACGATGCCGCCGGTGACGCCCCGCGTCTTATTGCCGATGAAGGTGGCGGTATTGACAGCGATGATGCCGGGCGTGCACTGCCCGATCGCGTAATAATCCATCAGTTCCTCATTCGTAGCCCAGCCCCGCTTCTCCACGACTTCCCTCTGAAGCATGGGCAGCATAGCATAGCCGCCGCCGAACGTAAGGCCGCCGATCCGGGCAAAAGTGAAAAATAAGTCTAGTAATTCTTTCATACTTTTCTCCTTATGCATTCTATTGGACTTGCATAATCCTATTGTACAAGAAAACCTGCCGTATCGCAAGGTTTCCGCCTTGATAAGGCTTTTCTTATGTAATCAAACCGTTCCCGCAACGCAATTCAACTGGACGCAGGCGCAAGTTTATGCTAAAATAAAGGCATATTCCCGGTGCTCCGGATCCTCTTTCCGGCGCCACATTACATCACGGAGGTAAATCATGCCGAACAACAGTGAGCAGATCAGGATCGTTCAGGAGACTGTCTGTGGAAAAGAGATCACCTTTGCCCATATCATGGGCGGCCCCGCGCCGGTCATTTATCAGAAGCTGGGCTTAAATCCCCAGGTCGATTACGGCACATCCGCCATCGGCATCATGAATATGACGCCGCCGGAATCCGCCGTCATCGCCTCGGATATCGCTGTCAAAAGCGGAAATGTATATCTGGGCGTTGCTGACCGCTTCACCGGCACTTTGATCATAACCGGCGAGCTTTCGGATGTGGAATCCGCTATGCTTGAGATCCTTGACTTTTTCAGAACAGAAATGGAATATGTCGTCTGCCGTCTGACGAGAAAATAACATGAAAACAGGGCAAAAAAACACGAGAGAAGAACTTCTGGAGAAGATCTTCCATAAAGATTTTGAAGAACTCAAGGGGAAGACCCTTCGCATGACCAGGGTGCGCATTCCCGGCAAGGAAGTGTGCATCGCCCATGTTCTGAATCCTACCGATCCGAGCATCTATCAGAACCTTGGCCTTCATATCGGAACCCATGAGGGTGAGGATCATACCGGCGAGGCCATCGGGCTCATCCATTTCACCCCGTGGGAGGCCGTTGTGGCAGCCGCCGACTGCGCTATGAAAGCCGCTCATGTAGAGATCGGGTTCATGGACCGTTTCTGCGGGACTCTGATACTGACGGGCGGCCTTATCGAAGTACGGACCGCCGTGGAAGAGGTCGTGCGTTTTTTCAAAGATGATCTGCATTTTGAAACGTCCGAAGTGACGGTAAACTGATATGAAAAAAATGTTTCTTATGGGGCGAAGCGAAGCCGGCAAGACCTCTTTGATCCAGGCCTTGAACGGTGAAGAACTTCACTATATCAAGACCCAATACACCAATCTCAATGATGACACCATCGATACGCCCGGCGAGTATGCGGAATCCAAGCATTTTTCAGTGGGCCTGGCGTGTTTTTCCTTTGAGGCCGATGTGGTAGGACTGGTGCAGGCAGCCGATGAACCCTTCAATCTCTTCGGCTGTTGTTTGCATACCTTTATCCTCCGCCCTCTGATCGGTATCATAACCAAGACGGATTCCGAGTACGCGAATGTGCCCATGATCCGTCAGTGGATGGAAAACGCCGGCTGCGACCGCATTTTTGAGGTCAACAACAAGACAAGGGAGGGGATCGATGAGCTCCTTGCTTACCTTAACGACGATCTTCCTTCTATCAGCATGGACGAGGCGATCGAACGGCAGCGCCTGGGGTTAAGTGAGTGGGATCCTTATACTGCCGGGGAACGATCCTAAAGAACGAAATTTCCTTGCATTGCCCACATGTTGCTTCATATCCGTCGATATGTGGGCAGGTTTTTATCGCAGCTGCCCTGCTATACCCACCGTTCTCTTTAATGTGACCGATATGTAGGTATCCATAAATACGCAAACGCCTTGCTATACCCACCTTCTACTTCAAAAGAGTTCATGATGTGGGTATTTTTTTAAAGGTAACCGCCCTGTACTACCCACATGTTGCTTTAAAACTATACAATATGTGGGTATCTGCCTATCAACAACTGCCCTCTGCTACCCACATATTGTTTTAAACCGTATAATATGTGGGTGTTTTTCTAGAAACACCCGTTCTGCGCTGCCCACACTATGCTTTTAAATCCTTTATATGTGGGTATCCTGTTTATTAGAGGCTTAAGTCCATCAAAAAAGCACGATCCTTTGCCTTTCAAAAAGGTAAGGGTCGTGCTTTTTCTTATGTTTTCCTGCGGATCACCAGCTTTTCGATCATGAAGATCCCATAGCTGGCGAGCAGGATCACCAAGATATATGCTGCGATCCCCGCCGCGATCCCGCACTTCACTGCGATATCGTGAAATACTGGCTGTGTACTTGGATAATACGGGGTTATATAGAACATATTGGGTTCCAGCTCTGCATCATGGAGGATGACGTGGGAGATCACGTTTACCACTTCCGCGATCGCAGCCATGATCAGGAAAAGCAGTGTTGCCGGCAGAAATGCCGGTTTTTCTTTTTTATATCGCTTGGACAGGATCATCAGGGCGATCATGGCTTCCGTGATCATGGCGCCATGATAGGCAAAGGAATGGATCAAAAGCCCGATCTGCGGCCGCAGCATGTCATATGGAAGGACGAGCGCTATTACTCCTCCCAGCAAAGAATAAGTCGACAGAAAGGCCAGGACCGCCGTCTGGGTCTTTCTTTTGAGATAGATGATAAAAAATGAACAGTACATCGCCATCGAGCACAGCTGCCATGGAAAGAACCAGAGATTCGGCTCTTTGTCGAACAGATAGACATAGCAGAACCACTGCTTCCACGCTTCCGCCAGCAGCATGCAGATACCGAGTCCGTGCAGGATACGCAGAAGCCTTTCTTCATCCAAACGCCTCAGCCGGTATGCCGCCGCGATGTTGGCCAGAACGACCAAAACAAGCGCTCCTATATGAACCGCGCCGAATAAAGCCGGTGTGTGTGAAAAAACTGCCCCCATTTGCATTCTCTCCTGATAATTATATGAAATCATGCTCAGATTATACTTCAGACGGGTCAGCAATTCAATGAAATACGCATGGGATGGTATAAAATGTTGACTCTCATGTTTCCGAGCGGTTTATCGGCGAGGCATTGAAAAATTACCGAGGGACAGTTTCCTGCTGGCCAGCAAGTTCCCCGGACATATGATGGTCAAGAAGGGAAATGGCGTCGTGGGCTTTACCGCCGGTCTGGCCGGATGGCCGGACAATACGGTCGCGGGTGTTTTCCAGGAGCAGCTGGACAAGCGTCAGGTGGACTATTTCGACTTTTATCTGCTGCACAATGTGAGTGAAAAGTCTCTGGGTATCTATGATGATCCGGAGCTTCAGGTCGTGGATTTTGTAAAGCAGAAGAAGGCGGAGGGAAAGATCCGACCTAAAAGCGCTCTTTCCCATAGAGCGCTTTTTTTGCGCGCCAGACGGCGTACATTTCTACCGTCATTCGATAGCAGGTATATTGTACGTTCCGGAGCATCCTTCTATACTATACATGTAAGGAGGGATAAGCCCATGAATGAAAAAAACAATGCTTTAGCAACACGTCAGAAACTGCGCTGGATCTGCCTTACGGCGGTGAGTACGGCGTTGTTCGTTGTCCTGTCTCTGTGTTTACAGGTTCCGGTATTTGAAAACTATTATCTTTGCCTGGGCTACGTGATCATGGCCGTCTGTCTCTACTCTTTCGGGACGCTCAGCGGTACCTTTGTCGGGATAGCCGGCGTGATCCTGTACTGCCTGCTGATCAATGGCCTGAGAGGCATGCCCGGGTGGGCCATCGGAAACGCGGTGATCGGTATTATCACCGGTCTGACCTTCCGCCAGACGAAAAAGATGCGAGGGACCTGGCTCCGGGCGGCCATCAACTTCCTGGCGATCGCGGTATCGACCGCATTGGGTATTCTGATCCTCAAATCTTTCACAGAATGCCTTTTGTATGGGCAGCCGATGCTCGTACGCATGGGGAAAAATGTGTTTGCCTTTGTGGCCGATATATTTGTCCTGGAGTTCAGTCTTCCGATCTGCATGTCATTGGATAAAATCATTCAAGGCTTGTATGTTCGGTCATAAACCGCTATACTGTAACCACACACGGAGGTTAAGCTCATGAACGATTACAGATTCGGCAATTACATCTATGAATTAAGGAAGCGCGCCGGCCTGTCCCAGTCGGAATTAGGCGCGAGGATCGGGGTCTCCAACAAGGCAGTTTCCAAATGGGAAAACGGAAAGGCAAAGCCGGAAACGGAGACGCTCCGCAAACTGGCCGCCCTCTTTCAGGTCAGCGTGGAGGAACTGCTGGCCATGAGGGAGGAAGAAGCTCCTGTGGAAGTCACGACCATCGTGGTGACCGGGGGGCCCTGTGCTGGAAAAACGACCGGCATGAGCTGGATCCAGAACGCGTTTACCAAGCTGGGCTACCTCGTTCTTTTCATTCCGGAAACCGCTACGGAGCTGATCCAGGCCGGTGTCGATCCGAGGTCATGCAAGACGAACCTTGATTTTCAGAAGAGCCTGCTGACCTTGCAGCTGCATAAAGAAAAAGTGTTTGAGCAGGCGGCCAGAGCAATGAAAGCGAGCAAGGTGCTGATCGTCTGTGACCGAGGCGCGCTTGACAACAAAGCCTATATGGATGATCTGGAGTTCGCGCAGCTGCTGCAGGATCTTAAGAAGAATGAGACGGAGCTCAGGGATGGTTATGATGCGGTATTCCACCTGGTGACCGCCGCGAAGGGGGCCACGGAGTTCTATACGACGGCCAATAACACCGCCAGAACAGAAACGCCCGAGCAGGCAGCCGCTCTGGATGATAAGCTGATCGCCGCGTGGACGGGGCATCCGCATCTTAGGGTCATTGATAATTCCACCAATTTTGAGGATAAAATGAAGCGTCTGATCGCTGAGATCTCTTCCTTCCTGGGCGAACCGGAGCCTTTTGAGATCGAGCGTAAATTCTTGATCGAGTATCCGGATCTGAAGTGGCTTACGTCCCTGCCAAACTGCGAACGCGTCGAGATCATCCAGACATATCTGAAAACCAATGAGGATGAGGAGGAGGTCCGGGTCCGTCAGCGCGGGGCGAAAGGAAACTACATTTATACCATGACGACCAAACGGAAACTTAGCGGGATCAAGCGCGTGGAGATCGAGCGGAGATTGTCACAGAGTGAGTACTTAAGCCTCTTGATGGACGCGGATACGACCCGTCGCCAGATCCGCAAGGACCGGTACTGTCTGACATATCAGAATCAGTATTTTGAGATCGACGTCTATCCATTCTGGACCGACAAAGCGATCGTCGAGATCGAGCTGAATGACGAAAACGAAAAGATCCGCATGCCCAAAAAGCTCAAAGTGATCAAGGAAGTGACGGAAGATGATTCTTACAAGAACGCTTCTTTGGCTTTGAGATGATCATACATTAAAGAAGGAGGCTTCCCATGACGCAAGGAAACAGCTGGTTCAGCAAGGCCCGGTATGGCATGTTCATCCACTGGGGGCTCTACTCCCTGATGAGCGGCGTGTATAATGGCAAAGAGGTCCCGTACGGGGCTGAATGGATCATGAAAAATGCCCGTATTCCCTTTGAAGAATACAGCAAGCTGGTCTCGGATTTCCGCGCGGAAAACTTCGACGCGGATGCTTTCGTGCGGTCCGCCAAGGAATGGGGCATGGAGTATCTGGTTTTTACCGCCAAGCACCACGACGGCTTCTGCATGTATCACTCTGAAGTGTCGGATTACAACATTTCTAAAACGCCCTTCGGCCGGGACGCGGTTCGCGAGCTGATGGAAGCCTGCAAAAAGTACGGTGTCGTCTTCTGCGTATACTATTCCCAGATGCAGGACTGGGCGGATCCCAACGGCTGGGGCAATGATTGGGATTTCGGCCCGGATAGTGAGAAGGATTTTGAAGCCTATTTCCGCGGCAAGGTCAAACCACAGGTGAAGGAATTGCTCACCAACTATGGACCGATCGGCATGATCTGGTTCGACACCCCCTACACCATGCCTAAGGAGCTCTGCCAGGAGCTGAGGGACTATGTAAAGGAACTGCAGCCGGACTGCCTGGTCAGCGGGCGTGTCGGCTATGGTCTGGGCGACTTCCGCGAGATCCCGGACAATGAAACGCCGGTCCTGACCTTCCACAAACCGTGGGAGACCCCGGTCACCATGAACAACACCTGGGGCTTTTCCGAACGCGACCATGAGTGGAAAAGCGCGGAGACCATCCAGCACAAGCTGGTCACGATCGTCCAGAAGGGCGGCCATCTGCTGCTCAACATCGGACCGGATGGTACCGGTGCCGTGCCGGAAGGAAGCTCCCAAGTCCTGCAGGAGGTCGGCGCCTGGATGCAGGAGAACGGTGAAAGCATCTATGAAGCCATCGGCGTCCCGGACAACGCGTATCAGCTGCGTTTCGGCCAGATCACCTATCGCCCACCCTATCTGTACATGCATGTCTTTAACTATCCCCGCTTCCCGCACGAGATCATGATCGTAGGCATGCCCGTAAAAGTGAAAGAAGTGACCTTGCTCAAGACCGGTGAGCCTCTTACGTTCATCCAGTCCTATGAGATCGCGCGCGACGAGTACCGCTTTCGCGTGATCCTCCCGGAGGCCTGCCCGGATCCTTTGGATACGGTGGTCAAAGTCGAACTGGAGGAGCCCCTTACCTTCCAGCCCTTGAACTAGAACAAAACCCCCTCAGAAGCACAGATCCGCGCTTTTGAGGGGTTTCTTTATTACTGTCGTTTCTCCATGATCTCCATGGCTTGATCATACATTCTCTGCTTCCACTCTTCCCGCACCCAGGGGATCTTCTCCTGCCCTTCCATCATGCCGGGCAGAATCAGGCCGCCGTCTACCCGGAGGCTGACGCCGGTTATATAGGAGGCCTTCTCGTCCGCAAGATACCGCACTGCTTCGCCGATATCCCGCGGGGTGCCCACTCTGTGCAGCGGGATCGATTCCCGCACGAAGGGAGACTTTAGCCTGTCTTCCGCTCCGGGAGCCGGCTGCCAGACGGCGCCTGGCGCGACACAGTTGACCCGGATGTCATAGGCAGACAGGTCCAGGGCCATGGACCGGGCGGCGCGCTCGACGCAGGCTTTGAACCCGCCGTAGAGGTAGTCATCGGGATAAGCCTGCTCTCCTCGCGAGGAGGTGATGAAGATGATGCTGCCGCAGGTCTTATCTCTCACCATATAGCGGGAGGCCGCCCCGGCGCAAAGGATGTAGTTGCGGAAATTCACCTGGTATACCCGGTCGATCTCTTCCGGGGTGACGGCCAGGATGGAGCCCCGGAACCCGCCGTTGCCGGCGTTGCACACCAGCAGGTCGATGTGGCCAAGGTCTGCATGGGCCTGGTCCATGACCTGCTGCGGCACCTCGGGGTCTTCCAGGGATGCCTGATAGACAAAGCATCTGCGGCCCAGCTTTTCGACCGCTTTTTTGGTTTCCGCGGCGCCTTCCGCGCGGGTATGATAGGTGATGGCCACATCATAGCCGTTCTCCGCCAGTACGATGGCGATGCCCTGGCCTATGTTATGGCTTCCACCGGTGATAACAGCTGTTTTTGTCATGACGCACCTTCTTTTACGGCCGGTTCAGCGTTCCATCCGGTCGGCGGCAGTTCGTCCAGTCCGGCAGTTTTTCGCTGCAGGGGAACCTGGCGGCCAGCTTTTCATCGATGTCGATGCCAAGGCCCGGCTGGTCATTCGGATATACGTAGCCGCGCTTGAGCTGCGGGCACCCGGGGAAGACTTCCTGAATGACGTCACTAAAGCCGGCCCATTCCTGGATGCCGAAGTTCCAGCTGGAAACATCCAGATGCACGTCCACCGCGTGGCCGACGGGCGAGGTATCGCCGGGGCCGTGCCAGGCCGTGCGCACGCCGAAGGCTTCGCACACAGAGGCCAGTTTCTTGGCCGGGGTCAGGCCGCCGATCTGGGACACATGGCAGCGGATGAAATCAATCAGATGCTCCTTGATGAGCGTCATGTATTCATTCGGATTGTTGAACAATTCACCCATCGCGATCGGGATGGCGGAATGCTGGCGCATGGTCCGGAACCAGTCTACCTGCTCTGGCGGAAGCGCATCCTCATAGAAGAAGGGACGGTACTGCTCCAGTTCCTTGGCCAGGTGAATGGCGTTGATGGGGTCCAGATGCTCATGCACATCGTGGCAGAATTCGATATTGTCGCCGAAGCGGGTCCTCATATATTCAAACAGTTTCGTGACAGACAGTTCATAGCCCAGCGGGTCATAATAGGCGCCTTCGCACGCGCCTTCCGGTCGCAGCGATTCCATATAGCTGTCGCCCTTGTTTCCGCCATAGCCGCCGTGCTGGATCCGGATCACCTGCACGCCGTCCTCAATATACTGCTGCACCTTATCGCCGACTTCTTCCAAGGTGCGTCCATCCGCGTGCCGGTAGACCCGGGCCGCCTCGCGCACCTTGCCGCCCAGCAGATTGTAGACCGGGGTGCCTAGCATCTTGCCTTTAATATCCCACAAGGCCTCATCCACGCCGGAGATCGCGTTGTTCAGGATCGGGCCGTTGCGCCAGTAAGGAGACACCATGGCCATTTGCCAGATGTCCTCGATGCGGGATACATCCTTCCCGACCAGCAGCGGCTTCATATACTTTTCCACCGCGTTGGCCACGGTCATCCAGCGCTGGGTATAGGTCGCGCAGCCGATGCCGTACAATCCCGGTTCCGAAGTCTCCACTTTCACGATCACCAGCGGGATCCCTTCCGGCGCTGTGCAGATCGGATAAATATTCCTGATGGTTACCACGTTTGCCATAATGCCCTCCTTTAAAGATTTTCCGTACCTTTTGCAAGCATCATAGCAACAAGTCCGCGTCATGTCAACCGCTTCCCGAAGGAAGTCTTGACAGATCCCCTCCGGTTCGTTAGTATGGTCTCAAATCCTACTGATCCAGGAGGGCCTTATGATCACTTTCACTACACCGGAAAAGGTCGGCATCGACTCGAAATATGTACAGCGGTTCATGACGGAGATCACCCGTCAGCACATCAACCTGCATGACGTGATCCTCATGCGGGGCGATCAGATCTTCTTTGAGAAATACTGGGCGCCGTTTACAGCTGATTTTCCACATCGCATGTATTCCGTCACGAAAAGCTTTGTCTCCATCGCGATCGGTTTTCTGCAGCAGGAGGGAAAGCTTTCCCTGGATGACCCCATCATCCGGTATTTCCCCGATAAGCTCCCGCAGGAGGCAGATCCCCTGCTGGCCCGCCAGACGATCCGCGACATGCTGATGATGTGCACCTGTTATGTCACTGGCAACTGGTTCCGTCCCGAGGTGACTGACCGTCTTAAATATTACTTTGACCGGCCGGCGGAAAAAGTGCCCGGCACCCTTTTTACCTATGATTCCAACGGTTCCTATGTGCTGGGCTGCCTCGTGGAACGGCTCAGCGGGATGCGCCTGCTCGATTACCTGAAAGAGAAAGTGCTGGACCGCCTGGGATATTTTGATAACGCGCACATCTTATCCACCATGGATGGGACCCCCTGGGCCGACTCGGCGCTCATATGCCGGCCCAGAGCGCTGGCCGCTTTTGCCCGCTTCGTGATGAATGGCGGCGCCTGGGAGGGCGAGCAGCTGCTTGACCGCGAATATGTGCAGACCGCCGTATCCCGTCAGACGGACAATGTCCAGCGGGGCAATCATAACTACAACGCCTGGGGCTATGGCTATCAGTTCTGGATGGATGAGCAGGGGGCTTACTCCTTCAACGGGATGGGGGCTCAGTTTGCCATCTGCGACCCGAAGCATGATCTGATCCTGGTGTGCAACGGAGATGACCAGCTCTCTTCGGAAACCGATTCCCCGCGCATTTTCAGGGCTTTCTTTGACCACATCGCCGCCCATGCGGATAATGTTCCGCAAGAAGAGGAACTTTTCGACCTGGATGCTCCCCTTGCCCTTTCCGTGGCCAGAGGGAAGCGCATTTCCAGCCTGCTGGAGACGATCAATGGCAAGACCTATCAGTGTCTTAATAGTCCTCTTGGCAAGAATATCGGCTGGCTGTGGTTCCGTCTGGACTTTACAGAGGACGGCGGCGTATTGTCCTATGAAAACGAGCAAGGCGAGAAGCAGTTTGCCTTTGGTATCAAAGAAAATCGCTACGGGACCTTCCCCCAGGCTGGCTATTCGGATGAATACGGCAACCGGCATGAAGTGACGGATTTCCGATATAAGATGGCCGCCTCCGCCGGTTGGGTCGATGAAAACAAGCTGCAGATCCGCGTCCAGGTGATCGACCGGTATTTCGGGCTTCTGATCCTGACATTTGGCTTTAAGGATGACCTTGCCAGCGTGTGCATGGAGAAAAGCGCGGAGGATTTCTTTGACGAATATCAGGGCTGGCTGATCGCCAGAAGACGCAAGGGTTGATTTTTTCTCATCTTGTGCTATAATAGAGCCCATCTTCTCAAAAGATGAAATCCACTCGCACATATCAGGAGTTTTTATATGAGATTCAAACCTATTGCCTGGCTGCTTGCGGGGATCCTTTTCCTGGGGATCGGTATTATCCCTGCTCAGCCGGTACAAGCCGCGACGCTCGATGAGCTCAACGCGGATGACACATTTTTAAAACAGAAAACGGTCGATGGGCACTGTACCCTGCTGTCCACCGCCATGATGCTCCGGCGGTACTCGCTGCTTCGGGGCGATGCGGACTGGTCCACCATCACCGAAGAGACCGTGACCTCCGTCGCCTGGATGGAGGCCGGCGTCAAGCACAGCTTCACCTACACCACCTCCGGCGGTGGGATCGAAGTCGCGCATGACACCCTGCCGGGTGATGCCTCCAACAAGCAGATCCTGATCGATCTACTTAAAGATCATCCGGAAGGCATCGTCATCTATTACACAGGAACCCCGCACGCCGTTCTGTTAACGGATAACACCAATGGCGTGTTCTACTGCGCGGATCCGGCTTACAGCTATCCTCTGGGACGGATCCCGTTGGATGAGTCTTATAAAGTCCGTGCAGACAACGTTACCGCCTACTGGTACGTGACCTCCCCCACCCAGCAGGTGGAGGGCCTGGAACCGGAAGTTCCCGCTCCAAAACCGGAGCTCGTGCCGGCTCCCCGGAGTCTGGCCTTGATCACGAACGAGGAAGATTTCCTTCTGTAAGGCTTAAAAAGGGATCAGACCCTGACTGCATGAAAAAAAGGAGCTGCCGCTTATGAACGTGGCAACTCCTTCTTTTGTGTCTTCCGATCTTATTTCGCTTCTGTGTGCAGATCGAGCCATTTCAGAACATGCTGGATATAGGTGTCCCAGAAGATGAAATCATGGACGCCCGGACCCTCTTCATACGTCACATTGGCGCCGGCTTCTTTCAGTGCTTCGGCGATGGAGCGATTGGCAGTGATCAGTTGGTCCTGCAGTCCGCATGCCACATAGAAGTCCGGGAAAGACTTCTGCGGGTCATTTTTGATCTGCTGGATCAGAAAGCGCGGGTTGCGGTCGGTGCCTCGGGTCTCTTCCAGAACGCCGAAGTTGCGGACTTCGCCAATGGTATTGCCCTCGGTCTCGACCCATTCTTCCGGAGATTCATAAATATGCACAGCGCCGGAAAGGACACCGACTTTGCCAAAGGTATCGCAGTATTTCAAACCATTGCGGCAGGCGCCGAAGCCTCCCATGGACAGGCCGCAGATAAAGGTATCTTCTCTCTTGCGGGACAGGGGGAACATTTCCCGGGTAACGTCCACCAGTTCGCGTCCAACGTATTCGCCGAAATCACCCAGGCAGCCGTCTTTTACCAGCACATCCAGGTAAAAGGAGTTTTCGCCGGAGGGCATGACCACGGCCAGGCCGCAGTTTTCTGCCCACATCTTGATCCGGGTGTTGTGCAGCCAGCCATTCATGTTATCGGTAAGGCCATGCAGAAGGTATAATGTCGGATACGGAGGCTTGAACTTCTCGATCGGCAGGATCACGTTGAAAAGGACCGCGCGCTTCAATGTTTCAGATCGGAATTCGGTTTGCAGTAATGCCATGATCATTTCTCCTTGTCGGGTCTTCTTTTTTACTACTTTACAGGAAAAACCAGATATTGTACAATGCCAATATAGGAAGCTGCTATATCAAAACAGCATACTTCCTATTCTGTTAGAAAGGAAATCGTTATGCCTATATCCAAAGAGATCCCCGTGCATGTCGTAGCGTGCGCGGGTTTGGTGCGAAAGGGCGATCAAGTCCTTCTGGTCCACAGCGACCACCGCGGCTGGGAGTTTCCCGGCGGGCAGATGGAGCAAGGGGAAACGCCGTATCAGGCGGTCCTTCGGGAGATCCTGGAGGAATCCGGGGTCACAGCGAAGGTCGTAAAGCTGGTCGGCATCTACTCCAGCCTCTCCAAACGCCTGGGCTATGGCCCCTGGGAGGGAAAGATCCATCCCCCGGTGCTGAATCTCGATTTCGTCTGCGACTATGTCAGCGGTGAGCCCAAGGTCTCCGATGAGACCGATGCCGCCCGCTTTGTCTCGCGGCAGGAGGCGCTGAACATGGTCACCTATCCCAGCTATATCGACCGTCTCCAAAACATGCTGGATGAGCCGGACGTTCCTGTTTTTAAGGCAGGGTGGAAGGACGCTCAGGGAGACATTCACTGGTTCGATGCGGAATCTCCGCAGGATTCCGAGCAGATCGCGCGCATAACCCGCTATGAGGCCATGCTGGATGAAGCAAGCGCGCTTCTTTCCGCCGATCCGGACAGTGACAGATTGCCCTCGCTGGTCCAGGATCTGGAAGCCTATTATACCAGCGATACCTGGAAGCAGGACTACGCGGATGATGAAGCCGGTCTGCTTCCCCCGTTTTTAAAGCGGGGCGTGCTCTCACAAGACGCCATCTATGATCTTCTGACCACCTGGCAGGATCAGAAGAATAAGTGAACAAACAAGGAGGAAACCTATGGAAATCAAAGAACGCAGCCAGATCGAAGAACAGTATAAGTGGGACATCACCACCCTGTTTGCAAATGATGAAGCCTGGGAAGAGGCCCTGGCCCAGATCCCGGAAGAGGCCGAAAAGGTCATCTGCTATCAGGGCAAACTTACGGAATCCCCTAAGACCCTGCGGGCTTTTCTGGACGCCGAGGAAGCCCTGGACCGGAAGATCGAGAACGTATACTGCTACGCTTCTCTTAGAAGCAGCGAGGATACGCGCGCCGAGGCCGGACAGATCATGACGTCCAAGGCGATGGGCGTTTTCACCCGGATCATGGCTTCATTAAGCTTCGCCCAGCCGGAGATCCTGTCCATGTCAGAAGAGCAGTTCCGATCCTTTATGGAGTCGGAGGAACTGGCTCTTTATAAGCATACTCTGGATGACCTGTACCGTGAAAAGGCCCATACCCTTTCCGAAAAGGAAGAAAAGCTTCTCTCTGGCATGCAGGAGATCCAGCAGGCGCCGGGGCAGATCGCGAACATGCTCATGGATGCCGACATGCAGTTTGACCCCGTCGTGCTGGAGGATGGCTCCGAGCTTGCCCTTTCCGCTTCCAACTACATTCTGCTGCAGACGGACAGCCGCCGCGAAGTGCGCGAAAAGGCCTTCCACAACTACTACCGCTCCTTCAAAAACCATATCAACACCTTCGCTTCCACTTACAGCAACAGTGTAAAGGCCGATGTCTTCACCGCCCAGACCCGCAATTATGACAGCGCCCGCGCCATGTCCATGGCCGGAGAGAACATCCCGGCAGCCGTCTATGATGGCCTGGTGGATACGGTGCACAAGTACCTGCCCGCTATGTACCGCTATGTCGAGCTGCGCAAGAAAATGCTGGGCCTGTCTGAGATCCACTATTACGATGTCTACGCTCCTCTGGTGGGCGACCTGTCCATCTCCTACACCTATGAGGAAGCCAAGGAAATGGTCAAGAAGGCCGTCTCTCCCCTGGGAGAAGACTATGTAAAGACCGTGCAGCGCGGCTTTGACGAACGCTGGATCGATGTCTATCCGAATGTCGGCAAGAGCGGCGGCGCCTACTCTTCCGGCACCTATGACAGCAACCCCTTCATCATGTGCAACTTCACCGGGACCATCGATTCCGTCAGCACCATCGCCCACGAAATGGGCCACAGCATGCACACCCATCTGGCCAACACCCATCAGCCGGCTCACTACGCAGGCTACACCCTGTTCGTCGCGGAGATCGCCTCCACCGTCAACGAGAATCTGCTCATCGAGCAGCTGCTCAAAGAGGAGAAGGACCTGAAGACCCGCATGTACCTGCTGAACCAGTATCTGGAAAACTTCAAGGGAACCGTATACCGCCAGACCATGTTTGCCGAGTTCGAGCAGAAGGCCCATGAAGTCATCGAGCAGGGCGGCGCCCTTTCCGCGGAGCAGCTTAACCAGATGTATCAGGATCTGGTCCAGCTGTACTTCGGCCCCTCCATGGTCCTCGATGAAGAAGTCCGTTACGAATGGGCCCGGATCCCGCATTTCTACCGCGCCTTCTATGTTTACAAGTACGCGACCGGCTACTCCTCTGCCGTGGCCCTGTCCGAGAAGATCCTGAACGAGGGCGAGCCCGCGGTGAAGAAGTATCTGGAATTCCTGTCCATGGCCGGCTCCGACTATCCGCTGGCCACCCTGCAGCACGGCGGCGTGGATCTTTCCACCCCGGCCCCGATCGAACAGGCCCTGGCCAAGTTCGAGAGCATCGTGGAAGAGGCCGAGAAGACCTTCGAAATGCTGCAGAAGTAAGGTTTTAAAGTAGTTTCTCCGATTCGCTTGCGCCGAATGCCGCAGCTATTACCTGGTGGGTTTGAATATCCAGCCCTCTATCTGGTAAAGCCGCAAAGCTCTACCGGATAAGAAAAAACAAGGCAGTGATATCAGGTATATTTAGCCTCACTTTGGCAAAAGGTTTGCAGTCTTTACGGGACAGATTCTCTTGTTCCTTTCCGGTCCTGTAAAACAGCAGCTAAAGCCGCATTTTTTACCGTGTCATCCAGCTGTTTTGATTTTCGCCCGGTAGGGAGTCCTGCTTTTACGGGGTGAGCTATGAAAAAAGATCCTCACCACGTAATCTTATCGTTCCGTTCAACAAAAGGGACGTGTGAATAACGATTTTCACACGTCCCTTTTTACGTTCATGTCTGCATCAAACTTTTTACGCCTTTTCAAACCGCAGAATGTTCCAGGAGGCCGGATCCAGCAGCACCGAAGCCCGTCCGCCCTCTACGGCAGCGCCTTTCTTGCATACAGGCACGATGTTGTCCGGGTGGTCAAATGTATTGAAGCGGTCTTCCGGCGCGCTCATGGAGATCTGTTCTTTGAAGGCCCAGCCTTCGAAAGCGCGGATATCCACTTCCAGTTCCTGCGCGTCCTTAAGGTCCGCGTTGATGACATAGACGTTCAGTTCGCCGGCCTCTTCGTTGAGGACCGCGGCGGCCTGGATCGTCTGGACATTTTCGAATCCGGCATATTGGTTCATGTCATCGATGGCGTAGCCGGGAACATCGTAGGTCTCGCACTCGACCGGGCACTGCAGGGAAACGCCTTTGGCCCGATGGATCATTTCATAGAAGGGATAGTAGGCGGCGCCTTTCCAGATATGCTCGCGGTCGGTGGCGCAGAGGTTGTTTAGGCCGCCGGTGGCACAGCCGATCTGGATGCGGTCGGCATGGCGAAGCATAACCAGCATGGTGGATACCGTTCCCAGGGTCTGGAGCATTTCGTTTTGAAGCGGCCGCATGCGGCGGGTGCTCCAGTCGTCCGGGTCGTGGCGCACATATGGCTTGTTGGGGTCAAACTGATAGAACATGTCGCCTGTCTGCCGTCCGCCCAGGCCCAGATGGGATTCACCGCGGGGGCGGATCATGCTGCCGTACTCGTCAAAGGACAGCATCATTTTTTTCTTTGTGCGCAGATGGGTCTGCATATAGTCGCACAGGGCGATCTCCGTGCAGATATAATTTTCAAAGGCCTGATAGCCGGCCAGCAGCGCCTGGGGAAGATCCGGCGGTGCGGAATGATAATGATGCAGGGAGATAAGATCTACAGAATCATAGCACTGCTCCAGTACCTTCCGGTCCCATTCCGGATAATGGTTCAGGAACGGGGAAGAGGATACGCAGGCGATGGTTTCGATCGTCGGGTCGATCCATTTCATGGCCTTGCTTGTTTCATGGGCCAGAATGCCATAGGCGGCCGGATCCCGTTCATAAGAAGCGATCTGCCAGGGGCCATCCATTTCATTGCCCAGGCACCAGGTCTTGACCTTGTAAGGATCCTTGTGCCCGTTCTTGGCCCGCAGGTCTGACCACCAGGTTCCTCCGGGGAAATTGGTGTATTCTACACAGTCCGCCGCGTCCTGCAGAGTGCCGGTACCCAGATTGACCGTGTAGATGACATCGGCGCCGGCTTTTTCCGCCCAGGAAAGGTATTCATCGTGACCGACATCGTTGGGAATGAATTGCTGCCAAGCCAGATCCAGATGGGTTTTGCGGTCTGCTTTCGGACCAATGGAATCTTTCCACTGCCAACCGGAGACGAAGTTGCCGCCGGGCAGGCGCACGCAGGGCAGGCCTGCTTCGCGCAGAGCTCCGTAAAAATCCTGCCGCAGGCCTTCCTCATCGGCTGTCGGATGCTTGGGGTTATACATGCTTCCATTGACCATGGAGCCAATAGGCTCGAGAAACGCGCCGAACAGGCGGGGCGACACTTCACCCACCTTGAAGTCCGGATGCAAAAACAATTTTGCCCTCTTCATAGATTGTTCCTCCACTTAGCTGCCCGGATCGCCAAGGGCGATCTTGGAAACACAACGATCATTTTCTGCATTATATCACTGATCCTCCAGGATGTCTTGCAGAAAATGAATGGGTCGGAACGATATTCACTCCCATGATCGGCTAAGAATGGCGTTTGTCGTCTGCTCTATTTGCTCCTCTGGTGAGATCGTGGCTTCTTCATCTCCCCTTTGCTCTCCGTAGTCGCCGAACTGGGCATGGTTGCCGCCTTCGATGACCACTTCGGTCGCTTCTTCCGGCCACAGTTCTTTTTTCTCTTCATAGACTTGCGCGTCCAGGCAGCCATCCTCTGTGCCGTAGATGGAAAGCAGCGGCACAGACACCTCTTGCGTGGGATACGCGGCCAGAAGGACCAGTCCATCCACTTCATCGGGATGATCAGCGGCGTAGGAGGCGGCCACGGTCCCACCCAGGGAATGGCCACTGAGGATCCATTGATCGTAGGTATAATCCTCCATGACATCGCCCGCCGCGTCCGCGTCAAAGAAAGCCATGCGCATCGGCATATCGATCAGGAAGGTATCGATGCCCTCCTCCGCCAGGTCCAGCATAAGCGGCGCGTAAGCCTCTGTCTCCACCTTCGCGCCGGGATAGAAAATGAGGGCGGTCTCTTCTCCCGGGCCGTCAAAGAAGTAACCTTCTTTGATCTCGTGAACGTGGACATTGGAAGAGCCTTTCATGGCTTGCTGCGCGTCCGGTCCGGAGCGCGCGTAGATCATAAGATAGCCCGTTCCGATAAGGATCAGAAGCACGAGCCCGGCCAGGATCCCTCTCAGGATCCTTCTTTTTTTCGTAAACAGAGAAACAAAACAGACGCCCGCGAGAAAGCAGGCGCCTGTTGCCAATATCGTAATCAAGAGATATTTCATGTATGATCAGCCTCTTTCAGAATAGTTGCAGCGCTGACCATTATAACTCATTTTTTGCTTCTCTTCAAGATGAACACGAGCAGCAAAGCCAGATAAACAAAGCATATGCCGAAGACCAGGTACAGCATCAGGTCGCTCTTCGGCGCGAGGCCGACCTGCCTGGACAGGCGGTCCATTAGACAGCATCCAATCATCTTGTGTTCTTTGGAGCATTGACGGAGCCGCTTCTTAAATGGTATGATAGAAACAGAAAAGGAGGTCTCCTTCCATGAAATTGAAAAAAGCCAATGCTTTCTTCGGCCTGCTTACGATCCTGCTGCTTCTGGTCCACGCAGGATACGAGATGGTGGCCTATGTTAAGTTTCTGTATAACCCCTTTGTGACCAAGCTGCTGTCTTATCTGGTTCTCGTGGCTCTCTTGATCCACATAGTGCTTGGCATGAGCATCATGATGTTCGCCAACGAGGGCACGGATCTTTCTAAATATCCGAAAGATAATCAGGGCACCATCATACAGCGTGCCAGCGCCATCGCCATGATGGTCCTGGTCTTCGGGCATATCAATTCCTTCGCCATCCTGAATTCGCATTTCGGCGGGGTCTTCAGCCTGATCGTGGCCGTGCTGATCCAGGTATTGTTCTTTGGCGCGGTCTTCGCGCACGTAGGCACGTCCTTCAGCCGGACCTTCGTCACATTGGGCCTCCTTTCTTCCATGGAGAAAAAGAAAGTGATCGATCGGATCGTCTGGACGCTCTGTGCCATTGCCTTTGTTGCGATCGTGATCATTCTGACAAAAACCTATATCATGTTATGGAGCATGCCGCACTAAAATGAAAACGATACTGATCATTGGCAGCGGGATCGCCGGCATGTCAGCCGCGATCTCCTTAGCGGAGCAAGGCATCCACTCTGTCCTTGTCTCCCCATTTCCATCGGAACGGTCCCAGTCGGTCATGGCAGCCGGCGGCATCAACGCGGCGCTGGATCACCTGGATGAGGGGGATTCCGTCGAAAGCCATATCCAGGATACCCTGAAGGGTGGCTGCTATATTGCCGGACAAACGGCGGTCGAAGGCCTTTGCCGCACCGCGCCGGATACGATCCGGTGGCTGGAGAGCCTGGGAACGGTATTTACTTTAAACAAAAACGGAAAGATCGATCAGCGGGCCTTTGGCGGGCAGTCCCATAAACGTACCTGCTATGCAGGTTCCTCTACCGGCAAGCAGATCGTATCCGCCCTGGTCATGGAATGCCGCAGATTTGAGGCTAAGGGCCTGATCGAGCGCAAGACCTGGTATGATTTTCATTCCGGCCTGATCCGGGACGGGCGTTGTTACGGTGCTCTTTTATACAATGAAGCGTTCCGCACCCTGGAGCCGATATACGCCGATGCTGTGATCATGGCGACCGGCGGGCAGAATGCTCTGTTTGGCAAGACCACCGGCTCCACCCAGTGTGACGGGTACGCGGCCGGCCGGCTGTTCATGCAAGGGGCCGAGCTTAAGAATCTGGAGTTCATCCAGTATCATCCCACAACGCTTGAGACTTCCCAAAAACGCATGCTCATTTCCGAAGCGGCCCGCGGCGAAGGCGGCCGGCTGTATTATCTGGAAAACGGTAAGCGTGTCTACTTTATGGAAGATCTCTATGGTCCCAAAGGCAACCTGATGCCGCGCGACGTGGTGTCCCGGGCCATGTATGAAACCGGAAAGGACATCTTCCTGGATGTTTCCTTCCTGGGCAAGGATGTCATCGACAGCCGCCTGCCGGAGGTGCGTGATCTTTGCAAGAAGTACCGGGGCATCGATATCACAAAGGAAAGCATCCCCGTCTCCCCCTCCGTCCATTTCTTCATGGGCGGTCTGGCGGTAGATAACCAGCACGAAACCAATATCCGCAACCTGTTCGCCATCGGTGAATGCGCCTCCATCTATCACGGGGCGAACCGCCTGGGAGGAAACTCGCTGCTCGCTGCCATCCATGGCGGCAAGACAGCCGCTTCCTGCATCGCGAACCGCTCGGAAGAAACTGCTGCCGAGGCTCCTGATTTCACCGACTTCATTCAGGCGGAAAACCAGAAGCTGTCCGATTCCATGCAGTCCCAGAGCCAGTTCCCGGTCATGTACATCCGCGATCTTGTGGCGGAAAACATGTGGGATCTGCTGGGGATCGTGCGGGATGAGGAGACCCTGGACCGGGGCATCGACGAGCTTACCTATTATATTTCCATTGCGGAGAAGATCCACTATGACAGCTCGGTCCTGGCTTATTTCAACTACAGTCTGGTCGGCATTCTGACCCTGGCCAAGGCCACGCTCATTAGCGCGAAAGAGCGCAGAGAGAGCCGAGGCGCCCATTACCGCAGCGATCATCCGCAGACCGATGAGGCTTTTCAGTATGCTTCTGTCATCCGTTATGATGAAGGAGCCTATACCGTAAGATTGGATAAGGAGGGCCGTTATGAACGTTAAGATCAAGAGACAGCGTTCTCCGTTCTCAGAACCGTACTGGGAAACCTTTGCCTATACCGGCTCGCCTGATGCTTCCGTCGCCTCCGTGCTGGATGATCTGAACTACCGGGACGATATCACGGATATCGATGGCAACCCTGTGCCCCGCATCAGCTGGGAATGCTCCTGCCTGCAGGGCATGTGCGGCGGGTGCGCCATGGTCATCAACCACAAGCCGGCCCTGGCCTGCGAGACCTTTCTCCGGGACCTGGGGGATGAGCTTATCCTCGAACCGCTGAGCAAGTTTATGGTCATCTCGGACCTGGTGGTGGACCGGGGCGTTATACAAAACAACCTGTTGCTGACTGATTCCTACATCGGCCAGTACAAGCCCTCCTCGCCCAAGGAATATGAGCACCAGTACGCCGCTGCCAAGTGTTTAAAATGCGGGCTGTGTCTGGAGGTCTGCCCCAACTACACCCAGGGCAAGTCCTTCTTCGGCGCGGCCTTTGCCAACGACTGCTATCTGGTCGCCACCAGAAGCGGCTCCTTCGACACCTCGATCCAGAAAGAATACGCAGAGCATTTTGCCAAGGGATGCTCCAAATCCCTTTCCTGCGTGGACGTCTGCCCTATGCACATCCCCACGCTGGCCTCCATCGCCAAAATGAACCGCAAAGCCTAAAAGACAAAGTCAGATCCCGGCCCCCAAAAAGGTTCCGGGATCTTTTTTTATTTTTTTGAAAAAAGGGGTTGACAGTTCGCCTATCTTAGTGTACTATGTGCATAGTTCACTAAGAAACTCAAGAAAGGAGCCTCAGCCGTGCAATTTGATTCAACACGCCCGATCTGGCTGCAGGTCATGGGCGATATCGAAAGCAGCATCGTGACCGGTGTCCGAGTCCCAGGCGAAAAGCTTCCCGGCGGTCGTGAATTGGCCGTCATCTACGGGATCAACCCCAATACCGCGGCCCGCGTTTACCAAGAGCTGGAAAAATCCGGCTTATGCGAGACCCGGCGCGGCATGGGAACCTTCGTGACCGAGGACGCAGAATGCATCGCTGCCCTTCGAGCCGAGCTGGCCCGGCAAGCTGTGCGGGAATTTATCAACAAAGCAGGATCTCTTGGCCTTTCAAAGGAAGAGGCCGCGAAGATGATCTTAGAGGAGGAATGAGAACATGCTGGAAAGCAAAGAACTGACAAAAGTATTTGGATCGGTCACCGCCGTGGACCATGTCTCCCTGAACCTGGAACCCGGCCACGTATACGCCATGCTGGGACCGAACGGAAGCGGAAAGACCACCTGGATGAAAATGGCCGCCGGCCTGATCAAGCCCACCTCCGGCAAGGTCCTGTATAACGGCCAGCCGGTCGGCATCGAAAGCCGCCGCCACATCGCCTACATGTCTACCGAGCCGTACTTCTACCCCTGGATGTCGATCAAGGATGTAGGCCGCTATTATCAGGATTTCTTCCAGGACTTTTCCATGGACCGCTTCCATGATCTGTTGAACAAAATGGAACTGAAAGAAGAAATGAAGACCAAGACGCTCTCCTCCGGTATGATGGCCAAGCTCAAGATCGCCGTCACCATGGCCCGTGACGCTAAAGTCTATATGCTGGATGAGCCCTTCAACGGCATCGACCTGCTGGCCCGGGATGAGATCCGCGCCTGCATCCTGCAGTTCGCGGCGGAAGATAAGATCCTGCTTCTTTCCAGCCACCTGGTGGAAGAGATGGAAGCCATCGCGGACAGCGCGGTATTCATTAAAGAAGGACGTCTGATCGAATGTGTAGATCTGGAAACCATGCGCCAGGAAAACGGTGTTTCCATGGCCGACCGTTATCGTCAGATCTATGGACATGTGGAGGTAGGAACCAATGCTTAAATTGATGAAATATGAATTCCGCAAGACACAGTCGACAAAACTGATCTTGCTCGCGATCACCTTGATCGCCGAAGTCTCTTTCCTGATCGGTTTGTATGGCAATAAAGAAACTCCTGCTGCTATCGGGATCCTGGCCCTGATCTTCCTCGCGATCTTCGGCATCCTGATCGTTGGTCTGGAAAGCATCGTGACCCTGCATCGTGATATGAACACCAAGCAAAGCTACATGCTTTTCATGACGCCCAACAGCAGCTACAAGATCCTGGGCTCCAAGATCCTGGAATGCGGTCTGTCGATCCTGATCGCCGGCGCTTTCTTTTTCGCCCTGGGTTCTTTGGACATCACCCTGGCTTTTGCCAAGGAAGTCGGCCTGAGTGAAATGTGGAAGGGCATTCAGGAATTTTTGTCCAACATTTACATCAATGGACGTCCGCTCGTGATCAATGCCAAGGTGCTTGGTTCCCTTACCTTTATGCTGCTGACCGCCTGGATCCTGACCATCACGACCGCCTACCTGGCTGTCGTCATCAGCGCGGCCCTGCTCAATGGCAAGCGCTTCAATGG
>ONBQ01000058.1 GCA_900316145.1 uncultured Eubacteriales bacterium | reverse complement strand
TAAACGCTGAAGGCATCTAAGCGTGAAGCCCCCCTCAAGAAGAGATATCCCATTCGAAAGAAGTAAGACCCCTTGAAGACTACGAGGCGATAGGCCGGAGGTGGACATGCAGTAATGTATGAAGCTGACCGGTACTAATAGGTCGAGGGCTTGTTCACAAGAAAGAAGTGAAAACGAATGAAAGAAGCGCAGGGCTCTGATAGGAGACAAGATCGAAGATCGACTATATGCAGTTTTGAATGTTCATGTTGACATTCAAAAATAATCGTGGTAACATATCACCTGTTGATATGTCTCAACGAAAAGGCTCCGTGGTACAGCTGGTTAGTACGTCGGCCTGTCACGCCGAAGGTCACGGGTTCGAGCCCCGTCGGAGTCGTTTTTGGTCGCATAGCTCAGCTGGGAGAGCACCTGCCTTACAAGCAGGGGGTCACAGGTTCGAGCCCTGTTGCGACCAGTGTATAGCCATCAACTGATCGGATATGCCAACATCATGCCAACGTGGCTCAATTGGCAGAGCAGCTGACTTGTAATCAGCAGGTTATCGGTTCGAGTCCGATCGTTGGCTTTAAGGGGGAATTCCCGAGTGGCCAAAGGGGACAGACTGTAAATCTGCTGGCGATGCCTTCGGTGGTTCGAATCCACCTTCCCCCACTCAACAACTACCGGACTATGAAGTCCGGTTTTTTATTTTATAACCAAGGAGGTGCGAATATGAGAACACTCTACTATAACGGAAAAGTCTATACAGGGGAGCTGCCGCTTACAGAAGCCTTTATCGTAGAAGATGGACATTTTTCTGCGGTTGGACAGACGGAAGAGTTGCGGCAGCAGAAGGTCGATCGTTCTATTGATCTGGAGGGACGGTTTGTCTGCGCGGGATTCAATGATTCACATATGCATCTGCTTGGATTTGGAAGTTCCTTATTAAAGGCTGACCTTGCCAGGCATACAGGCAGTCTTCAGGAATTGATCGCTTACTTAAAGGACTATTTCGCCGATCATTCCTTCCCGGAGGGAAAGTGGCTGGAGGGCCGGGGCTGGAATCAGGATTATTTCAGCGATGTGGCGCGCATGCCGGATCGGTTTGATCTGGATGAAGTGTCCACGGAGATCCCGATCCTGATCACAAGATGCTGCGGACATGCCTGTGTCGTGAATACCAAGGCTTTGGAACTGGCCGGGATCACAGCTGAAACGGTCGCTCCTGTGGGAGGCGCCATAGGCCTTGAGCAGGGAGAGCCGGACGGGCGGTTCTATGACAACGCCATCGATCTTATCACTGGCATTATTTCCGGCCCAGACATGGAAGATCTGAAGGCAATGCTGCTGAAGGCGGCTCAGAAGGTGCACTCCTACGGGATCACCAGTGTCCAGACCGATGATTATATCGTCTTCGCGGATGTTCCGTTTGAAATGGTCAATCAAGCGTATCAGGAACTGACTTCGTCCGGACAGCTGCAGCTGAGGGTCTATGAGCAATGTAACTTTACAACTGTTGAAAAGTTCCAGAGATTTCTTGGATCCGGACTTCGCACCGGACAGGGAACGGAGCGTTTTAAGATCGGTCCGCTGAAACTTCTTGGCGACGGGGCGTTAGGCAGCCGGACCGCGCACCTCTCCAAGCCCTATCTTGGAACCGATGACCAGGTCGGATTTGACCTGTTTACCGATGAACAGATGGAGGAAATGGTCGCACTGGCCCATAAGAATGGTATGCAGATCGCGGTTCACGCCATTGGAGACGCCTGCCTGGATCAAGTCCTTCGTGCCATGGAGAAGGCGCTTCATGACTGCCCGAGAGAAGACCACAGGCATGGCATCGTCCATTGCCAGATCTCGCGCGCAGACCAATTGAGAAAGATCGAAGAACTGGGCCTTCAGGTCTATGCCCAGTCCGTTTTCCTGGACTATGATAATCATATCGTAGAGAAACTGGTCGTTCCGGAGATCGCCCAGACAAGCTATCACTGGAAATCTTTGATAGCGAACGGCGTGCGCGTTTCGAATGGATCGGACTGCCCGGTCGAACTGCCGGATGTGATGAAGGGGATCGAGTGCGCAGTCACCCGCACCTCTCTGGACGGCTGCGGCCCGTACTTGCCGGAGGAAGCCTTTACCGTCCAGGAAGCGCTGGACAGCTTCACCTGGAAAGGGGCGGAAGCCAGCTTCGAGGAAGATCGTAAAGGCCGCATCGCCCCCGGTCAGCTGGCGGATTTCGTGATCCTGGCGCAGGATCCTTTTGAAACCAAAGGGAAGGACCTGCATACCATACCTGTGAAAGCTACGGTTATCGATGGCCAATGCGTGTATGGCAGTATATAAGGAGTAAAAAGAATCATGACAAAAGAAGAAATCCTTCGTGAATTACAAATTAGAAACCTCCCAAACATTCCAGAGAAAGCCAGCTGGCAAGAGACCCGGGCATGGATCTTAAGCCTGTTTCAGCAGGAAGAATATGGATGGATGCCGGACGTGCCAGTTGAGGTCAGCGGTCAGATACTGGCCGAGGATGAACGACCAGCCTGCGGCAACGCCGTCTATCAGAAGATCGCCTTCACCATGCGCTGGGCAGGTGGCGAGCACACCTTCCCGATATACCTGGTGCTTCCAAAAGAGAAGGCAAAAGCGACATTTCTGCACATCGCGTTTCCGCTTCATGATCCCGTGCACACCATGCCCTATGAGGAAATGGCAGAACGCGGCTTCGCCATTGCGGCTGTAGAATATGTAGACATCACGTCAGATGACGGAGATTTCGACAATGGACTTGCAGGTGCCTGGTATCAAGGCCGACAGCGTGGACCGGAGGATCCGGGCAAAATCGCGCTTTGGGCCTGGGCATTGACCAAAGTCATCGATTACCTGGAGACGCTTCCCCTGATTAACACGGAAATAATAGCAGTGGTTGGCCACTCCCGGCTTGGGAAAACAGCACTTTTCACCGGCTTGATGGACGAACGGATCGCCTTGACTATTTCCAATGATTCCGGATGTTCCGGGGCTTCGTTAAATCATGGCAAGCAGGTGGGCGAGACGATCGAAGTGATAACCCGCGTCTTCCCCTACTGGTTCAACGAAAAATATCTTTCCTACAGCAATCATGAAGAAGAAATGACCTGGGACCAGCATTTCCTGCTGGCGGGCATTGCGCCGCGAAGGGTGTACGTGGCCAGTGCGGCCGAGGACAGCTGGGCAGATCCACTGTCAGAGCAGACTGCAGCGGAAGCCGCACGAGAAGTCTTTGCAAAACTGGGCTTGCCCCGCAGCTTCATCGGTTCCCATGTCCGCCCGGGAGGGCATGCCCTGGCCCGTCAGGACTGGCTGCATTATATGGACTATATAGAGAAGTATATGCTGGATTCTGAAAAAAGGGGTTGACAATCGAAGGGGAAGGTGCTATACTATAATTCCACCGGTTAAGGAAGCACCTTTCCCGGACAATTAAACATCGCGGAGTGGAGCAGTTGGTAGCTCGTCGGGCTCATAACCCGAAGGTCGTAGGTTCAAGTCCTTCCTCCGCAACTAAGAGACAAGGCAGGTCCTTTAGGATCTGCCTTGTCTCTTTTAATTTCGAAAAAGAACTGAAATTGGGAAAAGAGGGTTATGAGCCCGAGGGCTCAAACCCGAAGGGCGCTGGTCCCCTGTGGGGACCGTTTAGCGCCGACCGAGCCGGAGGCAAGACCGTAGGTTCAAGTCCTTTTTTTTCGAAAAAGAACTGAAATTGGGAAAAGAGGGTTATGAGCCCGAGGGCTCAAACCCGAAGACCGCTGGTCCCCTGTGGGGACCGTTTAGCGCCGACCGAGCCGAAGGCGAGACCGTAGGTTCAGGTCCTTCTTTTTTCAAAAACCATAATTCAGCCAGTATCATTTAGCATACCGAGTATCTTTCAAGATCGTACTTGACGATGCCGGTACATGGTCATATAATTGAATCAGTTCAATAAAATGACCGAGAGGTGATATAATGGAAATACAAACAACATTGGAAGAACGCTTTGGATCTTGCCCTTATGCGACAGCTCAAAGCCTGATATCCGGCAAGTGGGCTGTTCTGATTTTGTATTATCTGGAAGATGGTCCGATCCGGTTCAATGAACTTCTTCGAAAGATGCCCAAAATGACGCATGCGACACTTTCTGTGCAGCTCAAGTCACTTGAAACATATGGATTAGTGAGGCGTGAACAGTTTGAGGCGATTCCGCCAAGAGTTGAGTATTCTCTCACCGAGATCGGCAAGAGGTTTCATCCTGTTATTGCGGCGATGGAGACTTTTGGAAATGAATATATCGCGCTAATGAAGGAGGGCGAATAATAATGAATATGACAGGGATCGTTTACAGACCTCCTTACGAGGCCAATTCTTTGCTGCTTCAGGTGACCCATGGATGCAGCCACAACAAATGTACTTTTTGCTCTATGTATCCGGATGTACCATTTAAAATCTGCCCAATGGAGGAGATCGAGGCGGATATTGAGGAGGCAGCAGAGATATGTCCGGATGTAGAGCGTGTATTCCTGGAACATGGCGATGCTTTTGTCCTTTCAGCCGACCGGCTTTCACAGATCGCAGAAGCCATTCACAGGAAGCTTCCGAAGGTGAAGACGATCGCCATGTACGCTTCTATTCAGAATATCAAGCACAAGACCGACGCGGAGCTTCGCCGGCTTTGCGATCTTGGCATCGGAGGGCTGGATATCGGCGTGGAAAGCGGGCTTGACGCGGCGCTGAGCTATATGAACAAGGGACATACGGCGGCGGAAGCAAAGGAGCAGCTTCTGCGGCTTACCAAAGCCGGGATCACGTACAGCTTCAACGCAATTCTGGGCTGCGGCGGTGCCGATCTCTGGCGTGAAAACGCTGACGCGACCGCCGATCTGATCAACGCTGTTCAGCCGCATCTGTTGTTCATCGGATCTTTGCACGCACAGCCCGGATGCAAGCTGTATCGGGATATGAAAAACGGCATTTTCAAGGAATGTACGATAGGTCAACTGCTTGACGAACAGGAACGGCTGATCTCCCGGCTGGAACTGAAAGACACGATCTATTTCGGCTCACATCCGTCGAACATCGTACCGATGCAAGCGCTCCTTCCGAAGCATAAGGACGAGATGCTCCGGATCGTGCGTGAAACAAGAAAAGAACTTCAAGGCAAGCTAGGCGAATATCCAGTTCGCGGCGGAGAAGGTTCGATCATAAACAGATAATTATTATGGATGTACATACACATGGAGACACGGACCGCACTGAAAACACAAGGGACTATGAAACAACGACGCTTTCGTTATTTCATAGTCCCTTTTTGGTATAGTTGAAGAAATGGTTTTACTGCATTTGCGCGGTGCGGCCACCGTCATATTTGCGCTTCAGATCTTCCAGATCATCATCGCCGTGGACCGGGCGGATGGAGGGAATGATGTGCTTGCGGCCGTGAGCCTCCAGGAAACGATAGGCGATCATGAAGGTTACGTTGTCAAACTGGGTGTAGTAGGTATCATTGACGCGCTGGATGCGCTCCTCGAGGGAGAGGTTTGTAAGGGAATCGGAGTAGGCCCAGACTTGCTCAAAGGCGTTCTCGCAGATTTGTTCCTGCTGGAAAATGTCTGAGGTGACTTCCTGTACGCGGAATGCATAGAGGTAGACGCGCAGGAAGGCGGTGTCGCCCTGGAACCATTGGTGCAGATTGTCGTATTTGAAGGTCATAGCCTCCATTTCGCGCTTCCAGGTCTCGGACATGTAGGAGGCGTTGACGATGCAGTCCATCTGGGGCTCGGTCAGGCGCAGGTCAAATTTGTTGTTGAAGGATTTGAGGAGCTTTAAGCGGCGGTTGGACTTGCGGGGCAGGATGGTGCTTTTTGTGCGGACGTCCGGAGAAGTGGCAGCGTCCCGGTATTGAGGAGTGGGTTCGCTGTAGACATGGGCATCGTTGTAATCCTGCTGGGCCTGGTTCTGCTGCTGGCGCTGCTTCTGCTGGTTGCGGCGTACCAGCCAGTAGATCCCGGCCGCGATCAAGGCGATGCCGGCGAAGCTGGTCAGATACGGGAGCAGCGCGGAAAGAACCGCCATGATGATGTAGATGCCGATCAGCCACTTGATGAGGTCACTGCGGCGCTGGTCACGCGGGGTGGCGCGGCGCAGCAGGAAGAATATGATCAGAAAGACGAAAAATGACATATGGTACAGTCCTCTTTTTCTTAGTGTGACTTTATAGTAACATGATTCCAAGGAAAAATCAATTGACTCAGGTGCCCCTGCGAATTATAATATTTCAGGATCAAAAATAGTAAGGTCGTATGTAATGAGAAAATGGAAGAGTTTAAAGGGTCGCCCGCCGCTTAGTCAGAAAGCGGTGCGCATCATCATGGCGATCGTGGGGGTCACCCTGTGCAGTATCAGTGTTGGTGTTTTTAAATTGTCCGTTTTGGGTACGGACCCGTTCACCTGCTTTGTGTCCGGGTTTTCGGTCCTGACGGGGTTAAGCTATGGCAATATCTACACGATCCTTTGTGTGATCATGCTGGCGGCGGTTTTGCTGATCGACCGGAGAAAGGTCAATCTGGCTACGTTTTTTAATATTTTTCTGGGCGGTTACATTGCACAGTTTACGATGTACGTGCTGGGGCCCTTATTTCAGGACGCGGCGCTGTGGCTTCGGATCTGCGGAATGATCTTCGGGATCGTAGTCACGTGCTTCGCGGCATCGATCTACTTTACGGCGGATCTGGGCGTCAGCACATATGACGCGGTGGCGCTGATCTTAGGAGAGCGTACGCCGATCCCGTTCAAGTTTTGCCGCATCATGACCGATCTGATCTGTGTGGCGACGGGATGGTTTTTGATGGCGCGGGATACGGTCGGTTTCGGCACGATCATTACGGCGCTGTTCATGGGGCCGCTGATCGAGTTTTTCAACGTGCATTTTTCCAGACCGTTCCTGTTTGAGCGGGAGTGGAGCTATATGACCATGCGTCCGGCGAAGCAGAAAGAAGAGGCTTAAATGGGCAACACGTTTTATTTTCAATGGGAACCGCAGCTTATGATCTGGCTGCAGCAGGTGATGGGACCGGCATTGACAAAGATCATGTCCGTTATTACCCTGTTCGGAGAGGAGATGCTGCTGGTCGCGGTCCTGGGGTTCCTGTACTGGTGTTATGATAAAAAATACGCGGCCTATGTGGGTACGAATATCGTAGCAGGCGTCACGTTGAACGGGCTGATCAAAAACATCTGGCTCAGACGCCGTCCCTATATGGATCACACCAAGATCCAGTGCTTAAAAGCGCCGCATGCCGATACGGACATCTATGACGTGAGCGTCCAGGGCTATTCCTTTCCCAGTGGTCACTCTATGAATTCGGCCATCGTCTATGGGTCGCTGGCTCGGTATTCAAAGGGAAAAGTGCTGACGGTCCTGGCGTTCGTGGTCCCGTTTCTGGTGGGGCTCTCGCGGGTCATGCTTGGAGTGCATTACCCGACAGATGTACTGGCCGGCTGGGCTGGCGGTACCGTGCTCGTCTTTCTGATGCCTTTCCTCATGAAGAAAATGAAGCGCTGGGTGCTGCATCTGGTCCTGGTCATCCTGGCGTTGCCAGGCGTCTTCTATTGCCAGACGAATGATTATTTTACCGGACTGGGTCTGATGATCGGCTTTTTCCTCGCGCTTCCGTTCGAAGAGAGGTTCGTGCGGTTTAAGAATCTGGATTTTAAAGAGAAAAAGTCCTACCTGTGGGCGATCCTTCGCGTCCTGGGGGGCTTTGCGGTATATCTGGCGATGAACACGCTTTTGAAGCTGCCGTTTTCGGATGCTTTTCTGGAGGAGGCTGCGATCGGGTCCTTCCTTGTACGGACGGTCCGTTATGCCGTGGTAACGTTTACCGCTATCGGAGTGTATCCGATGGTGTTTGGATTCATAGAAAAAGATAGGAAGAGAGGATAGATCCTATGAAAGTCGGAATCGTGTATACCAGCACTACCCCGGAACTGATCGAAGATGTGAACCGGGAAGTTAAAGCACAGTTGGGTGAAGAGGTGGAGATCTACGCGCAGCAGGATCCTTCGATCCTGGCGGATGTACGGGCAGCGGGCTATGTGACAGCGCCGCCGGCAGCCCGCCTGGTCACCATGTTCATGAATGCGGTATCGGAAGGCTGTGAGGCGATCCTGAACGTTTGCTCTTCCGTAGGGGAAGTGGCAGACGCGGCCCAGGATATGGCCCGTTATACCGGCGTGCCGATCGTCCGGATCGATGAGGAAATGTGCCGGGAGGCTGTGCGGAAGGGGCTTCGCGTTGGCGTTATGGCTACTTTGAAAACCACTTTGGAACCGACCTGCGGTACCGTTAAGCGAGTGGCCAGAGAAGCCGGCAAGCATGTGGAGATCGTGGAATGCCTGGTAGACGGTGCCTTCGGACTGAATCAGGAAGAATTCCGCGCGCGCATGGCGGAATGCGCCGGCACCATCGCCGATCAGGTCGATGTGATCGTATTTGCCCAGGGCAGCATGGCCTATTGTGAGGAGTACATTGCGAATATGTATGGAAAGATCGTGCTTTCCAGCCCGCGGTTCGGCGCCGCAGCGTTAAAGAAAGCGCTGGAAGCGAAAGGCTGCTTATAATGCATAAGGTTATGATCTCGGTCGCGCCGGTGAGCGCGGCTTTGCACCCCATCATTCCGGAAGAGATCGCGGAGGATGTGTATCAGTGTTATCTGGAAGGCGCGTCCATGGTGCACCTGCATGTGCGGGATGAAAATGGCCGCCTGACGCCGGATCCCTCGTTGTTAAAGGAAACTGTGGACAAGATCCGGGAGAAATGTGACATCGTGATCGAGGTATCGACGGGCGGCGTGTCGGATCTTACGATCGAAGAGCGCTGTGTGCCGTGCTTCCAGCCCTATGTGGAGGCGGTAAGCCTGAACGTTGGCTCCGTCAATCTGGGAGAAGCGGTCTACCAGAATCCGATCCAGGATGTCCGTTACTGTGTAAAGACCCTGCTGGAGCAGAAAAAAGTTCCGGAGATCGAAGTCTTTGAGCTGGGCATGATCCACACCGTAAAGCAGCTGCAGGAGCAGTATGGGCTAAAGGACCCGCTTCTGTTCGCGCTGGTCTTTGGCCATGGAGGAGAGATGCCGGCCACCATTCCGGCGCTGCATCACATGCTGGGCTTCCTGAAAGAGACCTTCCCGGAGAAAATGCCGCTTTGGGGCTATACACAGGCCGGGCGTCGGGATTGGGACATGATGCGCTACGCGCTGTCTCTGGGGGCGGATTCTGTGCGCGTCGGGTTTGAGGATTCCGACTATCTGGATCCGGACACCCGCGTTACGGTAAATGCTCCGATCATTCGCCGCGCGGCGGAAGTCGTGAGGGAGACAGGCGCTGAGCCCATGACGCCGGCAGAAGTCAGAGAAATGCTCAAGATCGGAGAATGACATGAAAACTTGGGATGAGATCACAGCCCGCTACCCGCTGGATCCTGTTGTAGAAAAGCGTGCAGAGACACAGAAGCGGGTCAGCCTGCCCGGCAAGTGGGTCGTTCTGGATGATGACCCCACCGGCGTGCAGACGGTGCATGATCTGCCGGTGTATACAGACTGGAAAGAAGATACTTTGGAAGAGGCCCTTCGTGAAGAAGGGTCCATGTTCTATATCCTGACCAATTCCCGGGCGCTGACCGCCCAGGAATCCGAACGGCTGCACCGGGAGCTGATGGAGGATCTGGTCCAGGCTTCCCAGGTGACGGGAGTCCCCTTCCGGGTGATCTCGCGGGGCGATTCTACGCTGCGCGGGCATTTCCCGCTGGAGACCGATATCATCGGTTCTTATCTGGATCGGGTGGACGGCGTGATCCTGGCTCCGTTTTTTGAAGCGGGCGGCCGGTTCACGGTGGAACATATCCACTATGTGAAGCAGGGAGATCTCATGGTTCCGGCCGGGGAGACGGAGTTCGCGAAGGACGCGACCTTTGGGTACACCCAGTCAGATCTGACAAAATATATCGAAGAGAAGGCGGGACGTAAGGAGGATGTCCTCTGCGTGCCGCTGGAGATGCTCCGTAAGGGCGATGTTGAGGGAGTCTACGAGCTTCTTTCCCAGGCAAATGGCCGCTATATCGTGGTCGATGCGTTGGCACCGATCGATCTGAAGGTATTCAGCCTGGCGCTATACAAGGCCTTGGCAGAGGGGGCCAGCTTCGTCTATCGGACCGCCGCGGACTTTGTAAAGGCAGTGGGCGGCATCTCGGACAAACCGCTGCTGAAGGCGGCCGAGATGAAGCAGAAAGAGGGAGCCGGTATCGTGATCATCGGTTCCCATACGCAGAAGACGACCGCTCAGCTGGAAGCGCTGAAGACCCTTGAGGATCTGGACTTTGTCTTGTTTGACTCCGATAAGGTTCTGGAAGGGACCCTCGCGCAGGAGACGGAGAGAGTGCGCCTTGTCGCGGAGGAAGATATCCGCAAGGGCGTCACCCCGGTCATCTATACCCGTCGTACGCTGTTGAGCCTTCCGGAGGATACCAAGGAGCAGGCGCTCCTTCGCTCCGTCGCCATTTCTGACGCGTTGACCGCGGTGGTCGGCACGCTTATGGAGACGCCGGCGTTTATCGTGGCCAAAGGGGGCATCACTTCCAGTGATGTGGGCGTAAAGGCGTTGAAAGTGCGCCGTGCCTGGGTCCTGGGGCAGGCCCAGCCGGGCGTTCCGGTTTGGCAGTGCGGCAAAGAAAGCCGTTTCCCGGGCGTGCCCTATATCATTTTTCCCGGCAATGTTGGCCAGGAGGATACCTTGAAGAAAATCGTGGAGGAACTCATATGATCCTGTTTTTCGAACCCATTCCCCGGTATACGATCTGGGGCGGAAAGGCTTGCAATCAGTATTTTCATACGGAGGACCGGTTTGAAGACGGCGTTGGCCAGATCTGGGCTTTCAGCGCGCAGGCGGGAGAGGGCATGAGCACGGTTTGCGCTTCGGAACCGTTCAAAGGCAAGACGCTTCGCGAGATCTGGGAGCAGGAGCCAGCCCTGTTTGGAGGCAAGACCGGCGTGTTCCCGCTGATCATTTCTCTGGTCGCCCCGGAGGATGATCTAAGCCTGCAGGTCCATCCGGACGCGGAGCAGGCGATCAGGCGCGGCTATCCCATGGGCAAGAATGAGGCCTGGTACTTCATCCGGTGTCAGGAAGGCGCCTCGATCGTTTACGATCACTTCATGAAGGACCGGGAAGAGATGCAGGCCTATGTACAGGCGGAGCGGTGGGACGAGATCCCGAAGCATCGTCCGGTCCGGGACGGAGACTTTGTCTACATCCCTGCCGGCATGATGCACGCCATGGGCAAGGGCGTCGTGGTCTATGAGATCCAGCAGTCGACGGATGTGACCTATCGCTTCTATGATTATCACCGCAAGGACAAGAACGGCAACGAGCGTCCGCTGGACCTGGAAGACGCGATCGAGTGCCTGCACTACGACGGCGCGCCTAAGGAGGCACAGCCTTCCGTGGCAGGTCCCGAAACGATCTACATTTCCAATGATTCCTTCACGGTGAGCCGCCTGGAAGTAAAAGAGCCTCTCACCTGGCATACCGAACCGTATCGACTGGCCACGGTCACCGTTGGGGCCGGCACGGTGGACGGGATCCCCGTACGTGAGGGATCCAGCTTCTTGATCCCTTCCGACACCAAAGTCGATCTGGATGGAAACATGGAGATCATGCTCACATTTACGGCATAAGATAAGGAGAACAGTATGAAACCTTTTCCGAAAAATTTCTTATGGGGCGCCGCGACCAGCAACGTACAGGCGGAAGGCGGTTACCTGGAGGATGGCAAGTCTCTGAACGTATATGATACGCTGGAAGTGCAGCCGGAGATCGGGACGGAGCCCGTTGCAAGCGATACCTCCGTGGCTTCCGACCATTATCATCGCTATAAAGAAGACATCGCTCTGATGAAGGAGATGGGCTTTAAGGCAAACCGGTTCTCCATCGTGTGGTCCCGGACTCATCCCGGCGGGGATGACGGGGTCGTCAATGAAAAGGGCATGGCCTATTATGAAGATATGATCGACACGATGAAGGCGGCCGGCATCGAACCGGTGGTCTCCCTCGTGCATTTTGACATGCCGGACAGCCTGTACCGGAAATACAACGGCTTCTATGACCGCCGCGTGGTCGATTTTTACGCGGATCACGTAGCGGATATCGCGAAGCGCTTTGCCGGGAAAGTCAAGTACTGGATCACCTACAACGAGATCAACCTGGCGACCTGGGGACACCTGGTGGCCGGGGCGGACCGTCCGGAAGGGGTGTCGGAAGCGGCCTTCCATGAGCGTATCACCCACCACACCCTGCTGGCGCACGCCAAAGCGGTGCTAGCCATTCGCGCGGCGGATCCGGAGGCGAAGATCGGCGGAATGGAGGCCTATTCTCCCATTTATCCAGCTACCTGCGCGCCGGAGGACATCTTCGCGGCGGACTTCACCCAGAAGGTGAAGCAGTATCTTTGCTATGATATCATGACGACGGGTGACTATCCGGCCTACTACAAGACCTTGCTGAAGGAAGAGGGCGTAACGAGCGAACTTCCGGCAGAAGATATCGAGGTCATGAAGGAAGCGGCCAAGGAACTGGATTACCTGGCGCTCAGCTATTATTCCTCCGGCGCGGCGAAAGGCCCGGCCACGAAGGCGGACATCGCGTTCCGCAAGGGAGCCGGCTTTGCCAACCCCTATCTTCAGGCCAACGAGTGGGGCTGGAAGATCGATCCCCAGGGGCTGCGCGTGGCATTGAATCAGCTGACGGACCGCTATCACAAGCCGCTGTTCATCGTGGAAAACGGCATCGGCCTGGATGATCAGCTGGTGGATGGGAAGATCATAGATGATGCCCGCATCGCCTATCATAAGGCGCACATCGAGGCCATGGGACAGGCCATACAGGAAGACGGAGTGGATCTGATGGGGTATCTTGCCTGGTCTCCGTTTGACTTCTTAAGCTCCCACAAGGAAGTGCGCAAGCGCTACGGTTTTGTGTATGTGAACCGGACCAAGGATGATCTGAAGGACCTGGCCCGCATCCCGAAAAAGTCCTTCTACTGGTATAAAAATGTGATCGAAAGCGACGGAACCAAGCTATGAAGCGATATCTGGCCATCGATGTGGGAGGGTCGGCCATCAAGTATGGCGTAGTGGAAAACGGAACCTCCATCTTATATAAAAATGACCATGAGACCCCGAAGGATTCCATGGAGCATTTGCTGGATGCCTATCGGGATATCTGGGCGGACTGTGAAGCCTATGGTCCCTTTACCGGCGCAGCCATCAGTTTCACCGCGACTATGGATGGCCGCACCGGCTATTGCTATGGCGGGTCTCTGGAGTCCTACACCAAGGGCGTCAACCTTCTGGAAACCTTTCAGCCGGTCTTTCCCGTGCCGGTCGCCGTGGAAAATGACGGCAATTGCGCCACGCTGGCGGAAGGCCGTTATGGAGCCTTGAAGGACTTGGATTCCGGCATCATGATCACTCTGGGCACAGGCCTGGGCGGGGGACTGCTGAAGGATGGCAAGATCCATCACGGCAAGGAATCCTGCTCCGGCGAGTTCAGCTATATCTACACCGATGTCCGCTCCGCCTTTGAGGGGGAGCCCGATGTCTGGGCCATGCACAACGGCAACCGGGCCTTGACGGCCAGACTCTCTGCCATCAAGGGCCGGCCGGTCCAGAACGGAAAAGAATTTTTCGAGCTGGCCAATGCCGGCGATGAGGACGCTTTGCAGGTCCTGACGGATTTCACCCGGTATCTGGCGGTTTGGCTCTTCAACCTGCAGTGCATCTATGCCCCGGACAAGATCGCGATCGGCGGGGGCATCAGCCGGCAGCCCCTTTTGATGGAATACCTTCAGAACGCCCTCGACCTGTTCTATGAGAGGACCGGCGTCTGCCTGCCCCGCGCCCAAGTGGTAAAGGCCGAATTCCTGAGTGATGCCAATCTCATTGGCGCCGTGTGCTGGTGGGAAGATTTTTACGAATAAGCGTCTGACTTGAAGAAACCGGGCTTTTATGGTATGCTATTCAGACAGTAAATTCACAAAAAAGGAAATTCTATCATGAAAAATATGATCATTGGTCAGTCAGGCGGACCGACGGCAGTCATCAATTCCAGTCTGGCCGGAGCCATAGAGGCCGGGCTGAGCAGCGATAAAGTCGGAACCATTTATGGTATGATCAACGGTATCGAAGGCTTGCTGCAGGACAATCTCATCAATTTGAGCGATGTCTTTCAGAACCGCCCCTCCGAGCTGAACCGGCTGAAGCTGTCCCCGGCTATGTTCCTGGGCTCCTGCCGCTACAAACTCAGCGGGCAGGATGAGGAAATGGAAAAGCTTATCAAGATCCTGGAAGGTTATGAGATCGGCTACTTCGTATATATCGGCGGCAATGACTCTATGGACACCGTGCAGAAGCTCTCCAATTACACCATCTCTCACGGCATCGACATCCAAATCGTAGGCGTCCCCAAGACCATCGATAACGACCTCAACGGCATCGACCATTCCCCGGGATTTGGCAGCGCCGCCAAGTACATCGCCTCCTGCGTCCGCGAGGTAGCTTATGATACCAGCATCTACAGTATCAAAAGTGTGCATATCATCGAGGCCATGGGCCGCAATGCCGGCTGGCTGACGGCCGCCTCCGTCCTGGCCCGCAAGGAAGATCTGGACGCCCCGCATCTGATCTATCTGCCGGAGATCCCCTTCTCTGAAAAGCGCTTCGTGGAAGACGTACGCCAGAAGCTGGAAGAATACAACTCCGTCATCGTCGTAGTCAGCGAGGGAGTAAAGGACGAAAAGGGCGAATATATCTATGCCAAGACCGGTAAGCAGGACAACTTCGGCCACACGCAGATCGGCGGCGCCAGCAGCTACCTCAAAGAAGTCGTGGAGCGGGAGATCGGCTGTAAAGTACGCGCTTTGGAGCCCAGCGTTCTGCAGCGAAGCGCCGGCCATGTTTCTTCCCTTACCGACGTGGAAGAAGCTTTTAACCTGGGCGGAGTAGCAGTCCAAGGAGCTCTTGACGGCAAGAGTGGTTTCTTCTCCACCTTGCGCCGCATCTCGAATAAACCTTACAGCGTCGAATACACCATGGAAAATGTCGACGTCGTGGCCAACACGGAAAAACGCGTGCCGCGCGGCTGGATCAACAAATCCGGCAACGACGTTACCCGGGAAATGATCGACTATGTGCGCCCCCTGATCGAGGGCGTTCCGCAGACCCCGTACCGCGGCGGCCTGCCGGACTACATCGACATCCGTCATCTGGACGCACGCAAACAACCCTATCGGGACTAAAAAAACGTGTGAAAAACGAAAAATGAAAACCGTTTTTCACACGTTCTTTTTGGTCGATCAGATGCGTGTTCAAGTATTGTGCTAAAACCGAGGTGAAGCATGCTCATCACAGATTATTTTTCTCAGCATGCTTTTTTCCTCGGTTTTTAAGCTTACATTGGCAAGCAAAGCATGCTCGCGGAAAAATTCTGCTGACAGCATGTCTTTTTTTCTTGATGCAGTCAGAAAAAGACATGTTCTGAGAAAGATTTTTTAGCTCAACATGCTCTCGGCAGTGTGAGTGAAAAGGAAGTGACGATCAGCAGTCAGAAGAGTCGTGTCCCCTTTTCGTTTTAAGAGGAAACCTTAGTCCTTTTCAAGACCTTCATATACAAGGTCGCGGACCCGTGGATGGATAACGCTGTAGACCTCGCCAAAGCCCATCACATGCTGCACATAGAAGATCGCAACGTGGTTGAACGGATCGATAGCGGTATAAGCGCCGGCGGCGCCGTCCCAGCCAAACTCACCGACCGGAGAGCGGCCAAAGTTCTTCGCGATCTTGACACGCACGCCCAACCCATAGCCATATTCCAGACGGCCCAGCTTATGGAAATCATCCAGCGCCGCTCCGGTCGTGACGCTGTGAGTAAACAGCATGACCGTTTCTTCCTTCAGGATGCGGACGCCGTTCGCGCCGACACCGCCATTGGCCAAAGCATCGGAAACGGTGGCATAAGCAGAAGCGCTCCCCATCAGAGCCGCTCCGCCGCTTTCATAGTTGGGGCTGATGTTGAAGCCATAGCGCAGAGGGATCGGCTTGATCTTCCCATCATCCGGATCCTGCGCGTACATGGCGGCAAAGCGGGATTTCTGCTCCTCCGTCGGGTGGCAGGTCAGATCGGTCACGCCCAGCGGCGCGAAAATGTGCCGGGTCAGATAGTCACTGTAACGCTCTCCGCTCGCCACCTCGATCAAGGCGGCGCACACATCATGTCCTAAGGAATAGCGGAAGCGGGTGCCCGGTTCATAGATGAGCGGCATCTTGGCCAACGCGGCGATCACTTCCCGGGTCGAAGCCTCGGGCTTCTCCGCCAGCAGCGCCTTCACCGCTTCATTTCCGGCATCATAGGTCAGTCCGGCCATCATGGCCATGCAGTCGATGACGCGGATCTGGTTCTTGGCATAGTGGCTGCCTTCCCTCAGAACAGGCTTCATGGCCTCATCCTCCGCGAACCGTCCGTCATTCACGACCGTCACATATTCCCACTCCGGCAAATACTGACAGATGGGATCATAAAGATGGATCTTGCCCTGTTCCACCAGCTGCAACATCGCCGTCATGGTCATGACCTTCGTGCAGGAATACAACAGATAGAACTCATCACCCTTCATCGGGACCTTCAGATCATGATCCGAATGGCCGGCCATGTGGCGATACACCATCTCATGATCCTTCATTACGATACAATCCAGACCACGAATCCCATACTCATCCTCCAGCGAATCCAGATAACGCGTCAACAAAGAAAAATTCATCACGAGCACCTCCTTTGCCCCAGTATACCGCAAAATGAGGAAAAGTAAAGAGGGGGCTCTGTTACTTGGGTCCAGGGTTTTCATGGCATAAGACCCAAAGCGTGCAACATGTGTTGCATAGCAAATGCCATTCCCACCGCCCTTCGGGTCTCGATCTCCGTTTTTGCCTTCGGAGACCCAGATAATGAAATATTGGGTCTGGAGAAGCGAAATCTGACTCGTAGACCCAAAATCCGAACGATTGGGTCTTGAGAAAGAAAAACAAGCTTTCAGACCCAAATGATTGGCGCAAACAAGTTAGTTTAACAATAAAAAACCTGCAATCCAGGATACCCTATGATTGCAGGTCAAGCACTCCCGAAAGGATTCGAACCTCCGACGCATGGCTCCGGAAGCCATCGCTCTATCCACTGAGCTACGGGAGCATGAGTTTTGCTTCGCTCAACTCAACAACAATGCTTCGCATTGTTGAGCATCTTCTTAAGAACAACTCTTCGAGTTGTTCCTAAAAAAGGAACTGCTTCGCATGTTAGAAATCTCTTTGCTTAGCAACGATTATTGTACCGCAGATCGCGGGAAAATGCAAGCCTTTTGTTGTGGAATTCCCCTGACAAGGCATAGAAAAGAACATAAGATAAATTTTGCTGCAAATCTATAAGGAGGAAATAGAGAACCTTGGAGCATTGGAAAAAGAAGTTCTTTACGATCTGGGTAGGGCAGGCGTTCTCGCTGTTTGGATCCAGTCTGGTAGACTTTGCATTGATCTGGTGGCTTGTGACGGGGATCCTTCACTTTTCATTATTTGTATTCTGGATGTTCTCTAAGGAACTGAAAAAGGCGGAGTCGTGATCCGCCTTTTCTTTATTTCAGTTCGATCTTGAGGACGTCGCCGGCCAGCGCTCCGGCTGTGCGGATGCGCTGCTCGTCCGGCCGCAGCAGTTCGAAGCCCCAGTGGTCGACCAAGGCGCAATCCGCGCCGGTGCGAAGCAGGGTGATCTTTTGGATCTTTCCTTTGATCTGCGGAAGGATGAGGTCGCCCATCGGGTCGACCAGCAGGTAGCAGTAAATAGTCTGGCCTTTCTGCGTATATATGCAGCCGTAGGGGGCTGTATAATCGGAGCGTCCGCAGCCGAAGACGGCCTCGCCGTTGATCCGGTACCAATCGGCCAGATCTTTCAGCCGGGAAACGGCCATGGGCGGGAACTTACCGGAAGGCTCGGGTCCGACATTCAGCAGCAGGTTGCCGTTCTTGGACACGCAGCCGATGAGGCCGGAGGTCAGCGTGTGCAGGGTCTTGTAGGCTTCATCCGTGGGGCAGTATCCCCAGTGGTTGTTCATGGTGGTGCAGGTCTCCCAGGGGACTTCTTTTCCTTTAACCTGCTGCTGTTGGTTGGGAATGCAGATCTCGGGCGTGTAGTAGTCGAAGTCACGCACATTGTCTTTAAAGTAGGACAGGCGGTCGTTGACGATGATATCCGGCTGCAGGCGGTAGACCATTTCCAGGATGCGCTCCCGGTCGAAGTAGTCTTCGTTCGCTTTATGCTGGCTGGTGTAGTCCAGAAACAGGATATCGATCTTGCCATATTCGGTCATCAGCTGCTCGATGTGGTGATAGAGCAGGTCCTGATAGGCTTTGTGATCGGCCGGGTCCAGAGGCGGGACCTGTCCGGTCTGGTAGAATTCCGGACTTTCCGGATCGCGGTAGCCGGGGTGGGTCCAGTCCGGCAGGGAGTGATAGAAACCGACTTTCAGGCCTTCCGCGCGGAAGGCGTCTGCCAGCATCCGGGTCACGTCCTTGCCATAAGGGGTGTTGGTGATCTTATAATCGGTGTAATGGCTGTCGAACAGGCAGAATCCGTCATGATGACGGGTCGTGAAGACTACATATTTCATGCCGGCCGCCTTGGCAAGATGAGCCCATTCCGCCGGGTCGTAATCCTGCGGATCGAATTGGTGGATCAGGTTTTCATAGACGCCGGGCTCCCACTTGTCCATGGCGTAGGTCCATTCGCCGCGGCCGGGAATGGCGTACAGGCCCCAATGCAGAAAGAGTCCGAAGCGGGCTTCGGTAAACCAGTCGGTACGTTTCATAAGGCAAGCCCTCCTTTTCCTAACTGTATCACATAGAAGAGGGTTTTTCCAGCCATTTATCCCAGGTTTTGCATTTTTATCCCATCTGCTTGTGTAACAAAACATATTGTAGTAAAGTGTTGATTACAAACAGAAAGGAGTTTAACTATGGCTGAATTCTTACAGAGTTATGGTATCCTCGTTGTAGTTGCGGTGCTTCTCATCGCCATTATTCTGACCGGTTATGTCAAGGCACCCCCGAACATGGCTTACATCCTATCGGGCCTTAAGAAAACGCCGCGGGTCCTGATCGGCCGGGCTGGCGTTAAGCTTCCGATCTTGGAGCGTCTGGATAAGCTGTATCTGGGGCAGATGTCCGTCGATATCAAGACCGATACCTTCATCCCCACGAACGATTTCATCAACGTGAAGGTGGACGCGGTCGCTAAGGTGCGCATCCGTTCCGACCAGGAAGGCCTGCAGCTGGCAGCTAAGAACTTCCTAAATAAATCCTCCGAGGAGATCGCGTCGGATCTGATGGATTCTCTGCAGGGTAACATGCGTGAGATCATCGGTACGCTGGATTTAAAGAGCATCAATACCGACCGGGATTCCTTCTCTGATCAGGTCATGGAGAAGGCCTCGAGGGACATGGACAAGCTGGGTATCGAGATCATCAGCTGCAACATCCAGAATGTTACGGACGAAAACGGCCTGATCACGGACATGGGTATGGACAACACGGCGAAGATCAAGAAAGACGCCGCCATCGCGAAGACGCAGGCGGACCGCGACGTGGCCATTGCCAAAGCCCAGGCCGATAAAGAAGCCAACGAAGCGCGCGTCAAATCCGAGACCGAGATCGCGGAGAAAAACAACGCGCTGGATATCAAAAAGAGCGAGCTGCAGATCCAGGCTGACATTAAACGAGCCGAGGCTGACGCGGCTTATGAGATCCAGAATCAGGAACAGCAGAAGACCGTGCAGGCCGCGACCGTCAACGCGCAGATCGCCAAGGCCGAGCGCGAGCGGGAACTGAAGTCTCAGGAAGTCCAGGTCCGCCAGCAGGAACTGGCTGCCGAGATCGAGAAGAAGGCTGACGCGGAGAAATACCGTCGTCAGCAGGAAGCGGAAGCCCAGCTGATCGAGCGTCAGCGTCAGGCGGAAGCGGAGAAGTTTGAGCAGGAGCGTAAGGCGGAAGCCCGCAAAGCCCTGGCCGAAGCGGAACGTTACGCGGCGGAGCAGGAAGCGGCCGGTATCGCGGCCAAGTACAACGCGGAGGCGGAAGGTATCCGTGCCAAGGGTCTGGCGGAAGCCGAAGCCATGGAGCGCAAGGCCGAAGCCTACAAGAAGTACAACGGCGCGGCCATCGTGGAAATGCTCACCAAGATCATGCCGGAAATGGCTTCTGAGATCGCGAAACCGTTAAGTTCCATCGACAAGATCAACATCTATGGCGGCGGCGAAGCCGGTGCGTCTCAGATCTCCGGAAATATTCCGGTCGTCATGAAGCAGGTCATGGACACCATGAGCGAAGTGACTGGCGTAGACATGACCGAGATCGTGAAAGCCAGCACCTACGATGCCAAAGTCACGAAGAACATCAACGTAGATGGCCTTCCGGAAGCGGCTCCGCAGGCAGAAACTGTGGAAGAGTAATACCTGATAACCTGGTCGTTCCTATTGTATATCCAATAGGAGCGGCCATTTTTTGTTGATATTTCTGGCTTTACAGCCACCCGCTCTGTAGCGTATAATACAAGGACCAAGCTCACGATCCGCAAAGCGGACAAGGATCCGAACAAGAGCCCCGGAACGTCGAAAGACGCCTCCGGGGTTTTTCATCAGGATCGGGACAAATCATAAACCGCTTAATGATTTTGGTTGATAGACCCTCCTTTTTATGGTAGAATGACTGCAAAGAAATAATAAGGAGGTCATTCCATGCTGAACGACTATAAGATCCAGAACCCCATTATTCCTGGCTTTTACCCGGATCCATCCATTTGCCGGGTCGGGAATGACTATTATATCGCCAATTCATCCTTCTCCTTCTTCCCGGGCATTCCGCTGTTCCACAGTCGTGACCTGGCGCATTGGGAGTGCATCGGCTACGCGCTGAACGATCCGAAGCAGCTGCGTCTGAACCCGGAGGGAACCTCCGGCGGCCTGTTCGCGCCGACCATCCGCTATCATGAAGGCCTGTTCTACGTGATCGTGGGCAACATGACCACCGGTGAGAATATTCTGGTCACGGCGGAGGATCCGCGGGGACCCTGGTCGGATGTGCACCTGATCGATGGCGTGGGCGGCGACCCGTCCCTGTTCTGGGATGAGGATGGCACTTGCTGGTGCAGCTATTCCAAAATGGGCGGACCGAACGGCGGCATCGTGAACCGCCAGCTTGACCTTACCACCTTCCAGCTGGTGGGAGAGGAGTACTATCTGTGGAACGGAAACGCGTATGACGCGCACAGCCCGGAATCCTCTCACATCTATAAGAAGGACGGCTGGTACTATCTTCTGATCGCGGAGGGCGGCACGGAGCACTATCACGCGACCACCATCGCCCGCAGCCGGAACTTAAACGGCCCTTACAAGAACTACCGCGGCAACCCGATCCTGTCCCACGGGCACCTGAGCATGTATCATGAGATCGTCAATATTGGCCATTCCGACTTCGTAGAGACACAGAATGGCGAGTGGTACATGGTATCGCTGGCATCCCGCCCCTATGGCGGCTATCACAAGAACCTGGGCCGCGAGACCTTCATCATGCCGGTCATCTGGGAAAGCGGCTGGCCTATCGTAAGCCCCCTGACCGGTAAGTGCGAGATGCAATACCCGGCGCCGGATCTACCGGAATTCCCTGTCGCGCCTCTTGCGGTCGTGGATGATTTTGACGCTCCACAGCTGTCCTGGCAGTGGAACACTCTGGGCACGCCGGTCAATGATGTGTACCGGATCGAGGACAGCCACTTGATCATCCGGACGGTCGAGACCCCTGTGGAAAACTGGACGCAGCATGCCTTTGGCGCCTTCCCGGAGGATCCGGAGGAGCGCCAGAAGCTCTTTGAAAAGATGATGGCCCAGCGCAAGAACGCCAAGTCCTACGCCCTCGGTTTTGTCGGCCGCAGGCAGCAGCACTTCAGCTATACCGCCGCCGCGCAGATGGAGTTCGAGCCGAAGACGGATTCTGACACGGCCGGCCTGATGATCGTGCAGCACAACATGAACCAGCTGCGCATCGAAGTTGCCAAGGATGGCGACCAGACCGTATGCCGGGTCGTGAAGTTCTATAACGTGCTTCCCCACGCCATGATGGGGGATGTCATTCCGGAGATGGATGTGGAAAAAGGCCTGTACAGCAAGGTTTTAGGATGCGTTGCGATAAAGGGATCGGCGGTGGAACTGCGCATCGAAGCCCGCGGACAATCCAACAGCTTCTATGTCAATGACCTGCCGGTCGCGGAAAATGTGGATGGATCCTTCATGGGATCGGAGACCTGCGGCGGATTCATTGGCGCCTACATCGCGATGTTCGCGACAGGCTCAGGCAAGGAAGTTGACAACGAAGCCGCCTTTGACTGGTTCGGCTATCAAGGAGAAGAAGAATGACTGAGAACGCAAGAGAGTATTTAGCCAAGATCCAGCCCGGCGCCCAGCCGCCTTTAGGGATCACCGATCCGGAATTCGTAGATCGGTTTGCCAGTTTCGCTTTTGATGAAGTGATCAACATGCCCCTGGTCGAAGGACAGGAGCCGATCAGCGATCGCACTCGTTTTATGGCCATCCTGGCCACGTTGCTGGGCTGCCAGGGCATCGATGAATTCAAGATCATGCTGCCCGCCGCGCTGAATGTAGGCCTGAGTCCGGCGGAAGTCAAAGAGATCGTCTATCAGGCGGTGGATTACTTAGGGATCGGCCGCGTCATGCCATTCCTGAACGCGACCAACGAAGTCTTCAAGCACCGCGGCATTGCTCTGCCCTTAGAGCCGGCGGCCACCACCACCATGGAGGATCGCCTGGAGAAGGGCAACGCCTGCCAGATCGAGATCTTCGGTGAGGGCATCCGCGAATCCTGGACCAAAGGCCCGGAGGAGCGCCGTCACATCAACAAGTGGCTGGCGGATAACTGCTTCGGTGACTATTATACCCGCAAGGGTCTGGCTCTTCGCGAAAGAGAGCTTGTCACATTCTGCTATCTTGCCGCGCAGGGCGGCTGCGAACCGCAGCTCATCGCGCATGCGAAGGGTAACATGAACATGGGCAATGACCGCCTGTTCCTGTACCAGATCGTGAGCCAGTGCCTGCCCTACATCGGGTATCCCCGAAGCCTGAACGCGCTGACTTGCATCGACAAAGCGGCTGAGTAAACCCAAACAGTGTGAATCAAAAAGATCTGGCATCCGTGCCAGATTTTTTGCGCTCTCGACTGTGAGCAGACCGCATTCCGTTCTTGTCTCTCCGAAAGAAGTGTGGTATCCTAAGGACAAACGAAGCATTCAAAAAAGGAGATAGATATGAATAAAATGAATGAGGCGGCAGCCAATGCCCAGATGGTAACCAAGCTCTTGTTCCGCCTGCTTCCGATCCAGATCGTACTGGCGGCCGTAAACGCGGTCAGCAGTATCGTATCCAGCGTATTCGCCAGCAACTATGTCGGCAATACGGCTATGACGGCGATCGGTCTGTTCGGCCCGATCAATATGTTCATCAACGCCATCAGTACCATGCTGGTGGGCGGCGCGGGCATCCTCTGCGGAAAGTATATGGGACGCAACCAGCAGGATAAGATGCAGAATGTGTTCTCGCTGGACATCCTGCTCGCGACGCTGGTGGGCATTGTCATTACGCTTGTTCTGGCCGTGCTGGGCGGCTTTGACTGGTCCGGTTTCCTGACCAGAGACCCCGAGGTCCGGCCGGTATTTGATCAATACCTGATCGGCCAGGCGCTTGGTATCCTGCCGCTTATGATCGGCAATCAGCTGGCTTCCTTCTTGTCGCTGGAGAACAAAGCCGGGCGTACTACGATCGCCAGCATCGCTTATCTGATCGTGAACGTGGCGTTCAATTTCCTGTTCGTTGTGCAGATGAAGATGGAAGCGTTGGGGCTGGCGCTGGCCAATTCCATCGGCTTGTGGGTGTTCTTGCTTATCCAGGCCCAGTTCTTTATCTCTAAAAAGTCGCATCTGCGCTTCACCGTCCGGAAGCTGGATTGGAAAGAAAGTACGCAGATCGTCAGGATCGGCGTGCCGGGCGCGGCCAGCTTTGGCTATCAGACGGTGCGTGGCCTGATCCTGAACTATCTGATCATGGCCTATGTGGGAAGCATCGGAATTTCCGCCTTCGCGGCGTCGGATTCCTTGCTTAAGATCTTCTGGACGGTGCCGACCGGCATGCTTGCGGTCTCCCGGATGATGATCAGCGTCAGCGTGGGTGAGGAAGACCGCCAGACTTTGACCGATGTCATGCGTGTTATGTTCCGAAAGTTCCTGCCGCTGATGGGCCTTATCAGCCTGTGTATCATCCTGTGCTCCATTCCGATGACCCGCCTCTTCTACCGGGATCCGTCGGATCCGGTCTACATGATGACCGTCTGGGGCCTGCGCATCCTGCCGCTGTGCATGCCGCTTAGCATCATCTGCATGCACTTCTCCTGCTACGGTCAGGCGTCGGATAAGACCCTGCTGGTGCACATCTTGTCCATCGTGGATGGTGTCGCAGGCTGTGTGCTGTTTGCCCTGGCCACCATGCCGTTTATGGGCATGAACAGCGCCTACTGGGCCAGCGTGTTTAACGGCGTCTGCACCACGGCCATCATCTTTGCTTATGCCTGGATCAAGAACCGCCATTTTCCGAAGAATATGGAGGAGCTGATGGTCGTTCCGGAGAACTTCGGTGTCGCGGAGAATGAGCGTATGGATCTGAGCATTCGCAATGTGGAAGAGGTGGTGTTCATTTCCCAGAAGGTGCAGCGATTCTGCCGCAGCCTGGGGGTCGATGAGCGTCGCTCCTATCTGGCTGGTCTGTTCCTGGAAGAGATGGCCGGCAACGTGGTCGAGCATGGATTTACCAAGGATAAAAAGAACCATAGCGTGGATGTGCGCGCAGCCTATAAGGATGGCGAGGTGATCCTGCGCATCAAGGATGACTGCGTACCCTTTGATCCCGCGGAACGCCGCCAGATCATCGATCCGGACGACATCGCGAAAAACGTGGGCGTGCGCCTGATCTATCGCATGGCGACCGGTGTGGATTATCAGAACATCCTGGGCATGAACGTACTGACGATAAGAATCTGAACAGAGAAAGGCACTGCTTCTTCAGAGCAGTGCCTGTTATTCTATTTCAAAACATATCTGTATCATATGAGACAAATAAGTTCTTGACAAAAAACAAACTTACCAGTATCATATGAGACAAATAAGTTTGGAGGAAAGATATCCATGACTGACTATGGAATAAGAGATGATATTGAGATCCTGATCGAACTGAAAAACCTCACTGTGCAGGAGTTGGCAATGGAGGTTGGAGTCAGTCGGGCTACCGTACAGCGATGGCTCAAAGATGATACAATGATCAGCGCCGCCCACAGAGATAGGCTCTATGATTATGCATTTCAGAACAAGATCAACTTGAACAGGATCAAAGAGCAACTGTTCCGGGAGGATTATACTGATAATGATCATATCGTTTTGTTTCACGGAGCCAAAACTGAGATAACCGGTGCTTTGTCTTTACAGTATGCCAGGAAAAACAATGATTTTGGACAAGGTTTTTACTGTGGGGAGAATTTCGAGCAGTCTGCCATGTTCGTTTCGAATTTCCCTAAATCTTCGGTATATATATTATGTTTTCAAAAGAAAGACCTGAACATGAAACAATATCGAGTTGATCAGGATTGGATGCTAACTATTGCTTATTTTAGAGGAAGGCTCGGGGAATACGCAAATAAACCGATGATCCAGGACATGATCGAAACACTGAAGAATATAGATTATGTGATCGCTCCGATCGCTGATAATCGCATGTTCGAAATCATAGATAGCTTTATCGATGGCGAGATCACAGACGTTCAGTGTCAGCATCTGCTCTCGGCAACAGATCTTGGATATCAGTATGTTTGCCTCTCACAAAGAGCATTGGACAATATCCGGATCCTTCGACATTGCTATCTGTCACCAGCAGAAAAAACATACTATCTTGAAGCCAGGCAGCAAGCTTCCGCTCTGGGCCGCGATAAAGTACGTGTTGCGAGAAGACAATATCGAGGGCAAGGCAGATACATCGAGGAGATATTAGTATGAAAACTATGGATGAGCAGGGTAGAAGGTTATGCCGATTCCAAGGGAAGGTATTTGTCCTTTCTGCCCACAGATTTAATTGCAGTTCGCCGATCTTTATCCGAAGATTTATGTTTTCCCAAACGGCTGCACGCATTGACCAATATCAGGAATTTCCGGAAATGAGCGAGGAAACGGTTCTGGATCGGATCGAAGAAGAATTCGGCCATACGGATTATGGGCAGATCGTTTATTCAGAGGAAGTGTTGTATTGGATCGGATATATGTACCGTTATTGGAGCTATACTAAAGAAATCTCAAGCAAAAAAGTATATCGGATCATCAAACCGGAAGAGTGGAAGAATCTCTATTATGTGTATCATACAATGGATCCAGATGCCGCTATCGCCAGAATCATGGAAGCAAAGAACATTAGCGAGGAGGAAGACTATACGACACTTGGCGTACAGATCCTTCGAAGCTTGCTGGCAGCTGAATCAAAATAACGATCGATAAAAAACGATTGCTATCCCTCTTTTTTTCTGCTACAATCGATTCATGAAGACCCAGCATATCAAAAAGCCGCAGAAAATGGCGGTCATCATCGTATTTTTTCTGTTGGCCATTACAGGATGGCTTTTGACTCGCGTCTCGGCCCATAAGATCTCCTATCCGCCCTACGCGGGAGAGCCTTATGTACAGCTGTCAGAAAAACCATCTTTCAAGGCCAGCGAGATCACAAAACTGTCCTATGAGTCTTACAGCAGGCTGGACCGGCTGGGGCGCTGCGGGCCGGCCATGGCGTGCATCGGGCAGGACCTGATGCCGACGGAGCCGCGCGGTTCTATTTCCGGCGTGAAACCCAGCGGATGGAACCAGGCCAAATACCCGGGCATCATCGAGGAGGATCCGCCCTTTCTCTACAACCGCTGTCATCTGATCGCCTATCAGCTGAGCGGGGAGAATGCCAATGAACGCAACCTGATCACCGGCACCCGATACTTCAACGTGACCGGCATGCAGCCGTGGGAGGACCAGGTCGCAAGCTATGTGCGCCGCACGGGCAATCATGTTATGTATCGTGTAACGCCCGTCTTTGAGGGCCGCGAAAAAGTAGCCCGCGGCGTCCGCATGGAAGCCTTTTCGGTCGAGGACCGGGGGCGGGGGATCTGCTTTGATATATTTGTATATAATGTGCAGCCCGGTGTAAGGATCGAGTATTCGACCGGGAACAGCACCCTGGAATGACTGCGAACACAAAAGATTGAGGTGCTTGCCGAATTTCGCTTCGCGAAATTCCGAAGGGAGTCGTAATTGGGAATAGCACCTTGGAATGACTGCGAACACAAAACGATTGAGGTGCTTGCCAAATTTCGCTTCGCGAAATTCCGAAGGGAATCGTAATTGGGAACAGCACCTTGGAATGAATAGGAGGATGAGCTATGACACAGTTCGGTTGGACCAATCAATATCTGACCAAGGATGAAAAGCCTTGGCTTCCGGTAATGGGTGAATTCCATTTTTCCCGTTATCCGCATCAGTTCTGGAGAAGAGAACTGGAGAAGATGAAGGCCGGCGGGGTAGAGATCGTCGCGGTCTATGTATTCTGGAATCACCATGAGGAGATCCGCGGCAAGATCCGTTGGGATGGGGACCGTGACCTGCACACCTTCTTCAAGCTGTGCAAGTCGCTGGGGCTTCTTGCCTTCCTGCGTCCGGGTCCCTGGTGCCACGGAGAGGCGCGTCACGGCGGCTTCCCGGATTGGCTGCAGGAGAGCGGCTATGAGCTTAGGACCAATGACCCGCAGTATCTGGAAGCGGTACGCCTGTTCTGGAGCTCCATGTATGACCAGATCAAGGATGACCTGTATGCCAACGGCGGCCCGGTCATCGGCATTCAGATCGAAAATGAATATGGCCATGTAGGCGGCAAGGGATCGGATGATCATATCCGCGCTTTGACTAATATGGCTAAAGAGATCGGCTTCGACGTACCATACTGGACGGCGACCGGCTGGGGCCATGCCTGCATCGGCGACTTGATGCCTGTCTGCGGCGGCTATGTGGAAGCACCTTGGAGCCCGTCCTTAAAAGAACTGCCTCCGAATGAAAGTTTTGTCTTTATCAATAAACGCCGCCTGGCAGCTTCCGGCACCATCGATTATGATCCGGAGCAGTTCCCCTTCTTAACGGCGGAACTGGGCGGAGGTTTGCAGGTCACCTATAACCGCCGTCCGCGGGTGAGCGACAAGGATACCGGCGCGGCCTCTTTGGTCAAGTTGGGATCCGGCGCCAACATGCTGGGTTACTATGTTTATCATGGCGGCACCAACCCGGTAGGTGAGAATTCCACCATGCAGGAGTGCAAGGAGATCGGCAACTATTGCGACCTTCCGTCCCTGTCCTATGACTTCCAGGCCCCGATCCGTGAGTACGGCCAGATCGCGCCAAGCTTCCGTGAAGTCCGCATGCTGGCCATGTTCCTTAAGGACTTTGGCGAGGATGTGGCGCCGATGGATTCTCTGATCCCATCCAACTCTCCTAAGGACGCGTCGGATTTCCTGCACCTGCGTACAGCGATCCGGGCGAAGGACGGAGCCGGCTTCCTGTTCATCAACAATTATCAGCGCCATCATAAGATGGCCTTCCATGATCACCTGCATTTCCGCATTGGCGACGTGGTCTTCCCGGAGTTTTCCGTCGAAGATGGGGAGTATTTCTTCCTGCCTTTCCACATGAAGCTGGGAAATCAGGAGCTGATCAGCGCCCTGGCCACTCCGCTTTGCAAGCTGCGTGACGGCTATGTCTTCTATGCGGACCGCGACCCGAAATACCTGTGGGCCGGGGATTCTGCCAAGATCCTGACCATCAGCCGCGAGGACGCGCGTAACGCCTGCAAGGTCCACTTCGTGGAAGAGTACCTCATGATCTGCGATCAGCCCATCATTGAGACCGAAGAGGGCGTCTTCTGCCTGGCCCGCAAGGAGATCGAGTTCAAGACCTATCCGGAATTGCCGCACATTTTGGGCACGCCGGACGGTGAACTGACCTACTACAGCCAGCCCGTACCGCAGTCCAAGGTCGAACTGGAAGTAAAACCGCTGATGCCGACCAGCTATCTCTACCGTGAATATGAGCTGGATCTGACCGGACAGGTCACCGGCAACGATGTCTTCCTGAAGGTCGATTACGAAGGCAACCAGGCAGAGCTCCTGATCGACGGTAAGAAGGTCGCGGACGATTACTACCGCGGCGAGCCTTGGGAGATCGGCCTGCGTCGCTGGAACTATCCCAAGAAGATGGTCCTGCGCATCTTCGCCCTGGAAGAAGGCGCCCCCGTCTTTATGGACGAACCGCTCACCATGGAAAATGGCCGCGCCTTGCGCCTCAACGGTGTCACGGCAGAAGAAGAATTCAAGGTAATGCTGTAAAATCCTACAAACGAAGATCTGGCACAAATGTGTCAGATCTTTTTTTAATGCAGAGAGCCTTAGATCGTTGAAAGAACAGAATCGCTCATGTTGAACTATTTCCACTAACAAGAAAATACTTTGAACAGAAGATGTATGCTAATCAACATTCAGAATTGTTCGAGCAAAGAAACCGACCGTTTGCGCAGAGATTGGTATAAACGATTTCTATGTGTTATAATAGGATCTAAGGTGGTGATAGAGATGATCCGGTTTGCTTTGTGTGATGATAACCAAGGTGCATTACAAAGCTTAAAAGAAAAGATAGAGCTTTTGATGAAGAAAGATTATCCAAAAGAACCATTTTTCATCTATATGTATTCTTCCTCAACGGAATTAGAACTACAGATGACGGAACATGACATTGCGGATATCTTTATTTTGGATGTTGATATGCCGGTTTTAAACGGGTTTCAGTTAGCACGTCATATTCAGGATTGCAATGCAGGGGCTGTGCTCTTTTTTGTTTCCTCGCATATGGAAATGGCCAGTCAGGGATATTCCGTTCATGCCTTAAGATATGTAGACAAGCTGCATATAGAAGAAGAACTGAAGCCGGCGTTGGATGCTGCTATCCAAATGACTCTTGAAAGACATGAGAAATATCTCTTAGTTAATTTTGATCGAATCACACAAAGAGTGTTATTGGATCAAATCTATTGCGGCGTTATTGAAAACCGAAAGCTCATGCTCTATGTCAGAGATGAAACCGATCCTATACGCGATAAACGTGGTATTCAAGAGGTAATGGAAGCATTGAATGATCTTCGGTTTGTCCAGATCCATAGAGGAGCTTTTGTGAATGCAGATTATGTTAAGAAAATCGGAACAGATAGTGTAGAACTGTTGAATGGAATGACCCTTATGGCCAGCCGCAGACAGTTGCCGGAGGCAAGGCGTGCAATTTTTCGCTGGTGGGGACAAAATATATGAAAGGTCTTTATCAATTCGTAGAATGGGGTGCTTCTTTTACAGAGGCAATGCTTGTGTTAGGCGTCATTTATAGGATAGGTCAAGGACGGTTTCATGATAAAAAACGACTGCTTTTGTATATGGTTCTTTGTGCGTTGCTGGAGATGGGGCTAGTCACAATTCTGAATCATTTGAAAGCTTTTTCTTTTGTAACGATTTTTCTGGTAGCAGTTTTTTTGGCAACAGAGTCATATATTCTGTGCGACATGAATCTTCTGACCCGGTTATTGGCAGTTGTAATGGCTTTCTTTGTACTCCACACTACGGACTATATCATCGGGTTTACAACGGCGCTGATAGTTAGTCATGCTAACAGTATTTATGAAGGTTTTGATAAGATCATGCAGCCAGGAATAACAAGGACAGTCTTTACTATAATCAATAAATCTACGCAAACTATCTGTTTCTTTTTATTCAGATCATGGTATTCAAGAATCAGAGAGTTTGATAGAAATAATAAGATTCGTCTTTTAAGCATTTTATCAATTGGGTACATAGTTACGTCACAATTGATGTATATGATCGTTTCAGAATCTCCGGTCGTGTTACAAACCGCAATCATCATTTCGTGGTTTTTTATTTTGATAGCTGCCCTTTCGCTGATAGTACTTGTTTATAGAACAAAAAGCTATCAGGAAGAAAAAGAATTAGCACATTTGATGCAATACCAAGGAGAGATTCTCGAAAAAAACTATCATCAGCTGGCAATCGGGTATAAAAAGCAGCGGAAGATGATCCATGATTTCAGAAATCATTTAAGGATGATGGACGAATTGGCAGGCAATCATCCAGCTGTGAAAGAATACATCCTTTCAGCCGAAAAAATGATTGACGAAACACAAAAAGTTTCTCAATCCGGAAATGACTATGTAGATGCTATTATCCACTTCATAGAAGAAGAAGCCAAAGAAAGCCATATATTATTCACATATGAAACAAATATGGTCCGGCCTCTAAAAATGGAACCAGTCGATATATGCGCTGTATTGGCCAATCTTTTAGAAAATGCAGTAGAGGCTTGTGCTAAGATCGAAGAAGCAGATAAGAGACGTATTCATTTGAGGATCAGTCAAAAACAGGAGTACACCTTGATAATGGTCGAGAATACAGTAGTGGAAAACTCGGTTCATCAGAACAGCTTTTTAGTAAGCTCCAAAAAGAATAAAGAGAATCATGGCATTGGCATGGACAATATTCGAACCACGATAGACAGATATCAAGGAGAGCTTCAAATAGAGATCCATGAAAATAGTGTTATTTGCTTGATTTCTCTGCAGGCATAGAGGAGCGGAGATGGTAGAAAGAATATGTCCAAAAAGTTCCAGATTCATTAAAGAAAGAAGAGACCTTAAAAGCTGCAGAAAGGTTAAAGAGCCTTGCCTGCAGTTTTTTTTAACAGAAAACCCAAGATACCAAATGGACGGAGAAAACAACTATTCGAACGGCGAACGGTATTTATAAAAAAACGCTGATATAATAAACAGTATAAGAGAAAGAAGGTGATACCGGTGGGCTGAATTAGCACTGATTTAAAGAAGGAAAATCTAAGTTAGGCAAGGGGCGAATTTCTGATATGAACAAGAACAATAAACTAATAGTATTCCTGATAATAGGAATCATTTGTATCAGCCTGACTGCGTGTAAGAAAGATCCTGCGCTGGTCATTAAGGAAACAAATGGCGGATATGATCTTTCTGTCTGTTTGGAACAGGATGAGAAAAAGGTCCTGAATGCCTTGAATAAACTGGATATTCATCCTGAGATCGTAGAAGATTCTACTCGAGGAGACGCGACCACTTACCGCTATACGGAAACGATTCAAGGAATCGCATTCGCCTGCGATCTGATGTTTTTCAAAGAGGGCGGAAACTCAAAACTGAAATATTACCGCAAGGAAGTGTTCTTTGATCAATGGCCTGGTTCGGAAGAAACAAAAGCCATTCAAACGGTGTTTGACAGCATTCAAACCCTGTATGGCACACCAGATGGAGGAACAGACGGCCTTCAGCTGCCGTCCGAAGAAAAAGTATTTGCAACCATGCAGGATATGTCAAAATGGAAAAAAGGAGATCTTAAACTTTCTACAGCCTATAATTATTCTTTAGAGAAACGTTTGACGATCTCGATTATGGGATACAGCCTTGATGAAGTGCCGTAAGAGAGCATGCCGCTAGAAACAAACAATAATCCCGGTGCACTAGTCAACAAAAAGTAGACATGGGAGTTATGTGTAATGAAACAGAAGATACCAGTTTTCATTTTAGGTCTGCTCACCGTATATCTTTTCAGCGCATGTACGCATAAAGAAGTGCAAAAGATACAACAAAAAGAAAACGGTTTTGAGCTTTATCGGCTTTTTGACAAAGAGGAAGAGTTGGTTTTAGGAACAGTGAAAAAAACAATAGGTGAGCCCATACTAGGATATCAGTTAGATAAAGAAGGATGTGATATTAAAACATACGGAGGCTTAAAGGAAACGAAATATGGAATGGAATATGATCTCGGACTCCAATTTGTCAAAGAGCATGATGATAATGTTTATGTCTTCGCAAGCTATAATAACACAATTAGATTTGATGATTGGCCAGATGACGAAGAAAGATCTTCAATTCAGAAAGTCTTTGATGAGTTGATTTCATTATATGGAGATCCTGACCATGTAGATCATATTCCAGATATGAAAGATATTTTTGCAGATGACTGGAAACATGATAAGTATGCGGAATGGGACGTTGCCCACGCAAGTTTTAGTTTTATATTTGATCAGTCGACACAGAAAGGTTCTCTCTCTATCAGTTTCGAAAGCAGTCAATTCGTAGAGGAGCATGAAGATGTATTCAGTTCGGTGTATAAGAACTACTGATCCATTCATTTTTCCCTAAAACCCGCCATTTATCCCACTTTGTTGCGCCTCTTAGGGTTTTACGTTATAGTATGATCAAGAAAGAGGTGAATACCATGAGTACGGGACTTATAATCAATGGACCGAACAGCCCCAATTTTCATGAGTATGAAATGTGGAAGGCGGCTGAAAAAACGGGTGTTTTCCATGAAAAAACGGTGGATTCCAAGGAAGAAGTCAGGAAAAGGAAAAGAGAATGGCTGTGGATCAGCATCGGGTTGATCGCAGTGGCCGTATTGGTCTACTTCCTCGTTGATTGGCCGGCAGGTAAGCAGGTAGAAGAACATAGCCGCAGCGTATACATCAATGAAGATGGCATTAGGTTCTACCAGTATCTGGATGAGACCAAGGATGATGTGTTCAAGTATCTTCATTCTCTGGGAGTCGTGCCGGTGCACAATGAGGCGCTGTCAGATCAGACGAAGACGGTATATGAGATCCGGGGCGGTGTCTTCGGGAAGGAACAAACAGCGTATCTGACCTTTGGCCAATATGGCAAGTCAAAAAAATTCCGGCTGCAAAGCTATACAGAGAGCATAACAGCGAATGCGTGGCCGGAAGAGAAAAGTGGTCTTGAGGCCACGGTCAACAAGGCTTATGAGCAGCTGGTACTTGCGATCGGGGGCGGCCCCGGTTATCAGACAGGCTTTTCAGAAGGGGAACAGGTGTTAAGCAGCCAAGGCTTCAAGCAGGCTGCCTGGGACCTGGAAAAGGCTAAGATCGACTTCACGGTCGAGTATCATGAAGGTCAGTCTTTCGTGGCTGCCGTGGAATATAAAAGCAAGACCTATGAGCCATGATAAGCAACACAAATAAAGCCCGCTGACGTTTTTGTCAGCGGGTGATTTTTATAGTTCGTGATCCACCAGATCGCGGCCTACCGCATACAGCATGCGGGCGGATTCATTGTAAAGGCGCTCGCCGTAGCCGTAGAAGAACATGTCGGCTTCCATGTTGAAGACGCCTTCATAGCGGATGTCGTGCAGGGCCTGCATGACCTCGTGCCAGTTGGCGATGCCGGTGCGCGGGGCCTGGTGCAGGTCGTGGATGCCATCGTTGTCATGGACGTGCAGACAGCCGATGTAGTCACCAAGCTCGCGGATCATGTCCTGCGGAGTGCTGCCGGTGAGCTGGGCGTGGCCTAAGTCCAGACAGTTGGTGAACCAGTCACGGCCCATCATGTCCACATAGGCTCTCATTTCCGCGGCGGTGCTGCAGACGGTCGGGCAGATCTTTTCCGCCACAGGGTCCCAGTTGAACATGTTCTCGATGGCGATCTTGATGCCGAATTCTTCGCAGAAGGGCTTCAGCTTGGAATAGTACTTGTAGTTGATCTCCTGACACTGATCTTTGAGGGGCTCGCCCCGGTCAGGGGTGCGGCGGTCTTCTTTCAGAATGACAGGGTGGATGACGATATACTTGGCGCCAAGCAGAGCGGCTGACTTGATGGCGCGGATCTGCATCCGCATGTAGACGTTGTCAACAGGCTCATCGCCAGTGTAGACGTAGTCCGGCATGGGAGAGTGTGCCTGATGGACTTCGATGCCGCAGTCATCCGCGATGGCGCGAAGATATTTGTAATACTTGGTATGGGCCTCGTCGCCCATCTGAAAACGAGGATCCTTAGACCAGTAAAACAGACTGAAATCCAACGCTTCAAACCCGGCGTCCGCTAATAGGCGGATGCCTTTTTCGTCGCCGACGCCGGGCGTGTCCAGAATGGTAAAGGTGGACGTGCTGACTTTCATTTTAGAACCTCACGATGTAGTTGACGATCTCGAACGGTTTTACGACGCGGTAGATGGTGTCGCCCGGAACTTCCTCGCACAGCGGCTCTTCCAGTAGGTTGGCCTGGCAGTAGCTCTTGATGCCGAAGTCGGAGGTGATGCGGATCTTCTGGGTGCCGCCATGGCACTCATGGAAGCGCAGGATGATGGCTTCCTGATCTTCCGCCTTCTTGACGGCGTCGATGTGGATGCCTTCGCCCTCGATCTTGAACAGCTCGCGGCCGGAGAACGGGGAGATGCCCGATACCGCGCGCAGCGGCAGGTTCAGGGATACGCTCTCTTCGATGACGCCGCCCTCGATCGGGTTTCCGGCATGAGGCAGGATGGCATAGGTGAAATCATGCTCGCCCATATCAGCCTGGGTGTCGGGGCGCTTACCGCTCTTCAAGAGGGAAAGCTTGATGGTGCTGTCCTTGGCGTTGTAGCCATACTTGCAATCATTCAGGATGGCCAGACCATAATTCTGCTCGGAGATATCGCCCCACTTGTGGCCGACGCATTCGAAGCGGGCCCAATCCCAGCTGGTGTTGAAGTGGGTCGGACGTTCCACATGACCATACTGGATGTCATAGGTGGCCTTGGTGGCGCGGATGCCGGTCTCAAAGGCTGCCTTGATCAGACGATGGTCTTCGTGCCAATCCGCATGGGTCACGAAGTCGATGCGGCGGCTGTCTTTGTAGACGATCATTTGCTGGGCGAAGCAGGAAACATTGTAAGCAAACTTAAAGCCAAGTACCATGCGCACCGGGCCGTTCTCGATGAGCTCGATCTCGCCGACCGGCATGGCATATTCCTTCTTCTGGGTGTAGAAGATGTCGATATCCCAGTTGTCATAGTTGATGGGCTTGTCTTCAAAGACTTCCAACGCGTTGCCAAGGCCGTTCAGGACCTCGCGGTCGTTGTCCTTGTCATACAGACGGTCCAGGAAGTGGCAGGCGTTGAAGTGCAGCGTGTAGTGCGGGGTCTCCACGGTCTCACCGTCAAAGGAGAACGGCGTGTCGGCCTTAAGAAGACCTTCCTCCATGTAGAAGGAGCGGACGGACAGGGCCTCGACCTGAACCTTCACCTCATAGCCGCCCTCGCAAGGCTGGGCTTCCAGCAGAGCACCGGCATCGTCACGGAACAGCTTGGCGCCTTCCGCCGGGACGAAGACCAGGTCTTCGCGGTCGAAGCTGCCGAAGTTGAAGACGGTATAGGCGCCTTCGTACTCATGGACGAGATGGGACAGGGCTTCCTTGGTCACAGTTTCCGCGTTTTCCAGGACCTTGGCATACATGATGTCGGAATCCTCATAGACTTCGCGGATGGAGGAGCCAGGAATAATGTCATGGAACTGCAGTTCCAGCACGGTCTCCCAGTTGTCATAGAGCGTCTGTCCGTCGTAGCCGCCGCCCAGGACGTAGGCCAGAGAGGAAAGCCATTCCGCCTGACTCAAGGCGAATTCGGACTTGCGGTTGTTGCGCTTGTTGTGGCCCTGAGAGGTGTAGGTGCCGCGGTGATACTCCAGGTACAGCTCGCCGTCCCAGGTCGGCACATCCGGGTTGGAATCGACTTCGGCGTGCAGATCACGGAAGAACTCGCCGGCCTTGGCGGTCTTGACATTCGGAAGACCCGGGATGCGATCCATAGCGCGGCGCATTTTCAGCATGTCGTGGTCGACACCGCCGCCGCCGTCACCGTGGCCGTAGGAGATGAGATAGTTGTGCGTCAGGTCTTTGTTCAGCTGCTTGTGCCAGGAACCGAGCACCGATACCGGCGAGATCTCGCCATTGTAGGTGGAACCGCGCTTGTCGAAACCATCCACGGAAGAAGGTACGTCGATAAAGTAGGTCAGGACTTCGGATCCGTCCAGACCACGCCATTTGAAGATATCATTCGGAATGGTGTTGAACTGGTTCCAGCTGATCTTGGTGGTGCAGAACGTCTTGATGTTGCTTAACTTCAGGATCTGCGGCAGAGCCCAGCTGTAGCCGAAGACATCGGGCAGCCACAGGTATTCGCAAGTCTTGCCGAACTCTTTCTGGAAGAAGCGGATACCATGCTGGAACTGACGGGACAGGCTTTCACCGGAGGTGATGTTGCAGTCGGCTTCGAGCCACATGCCGCCTTCCGGCTCCCAGCGGCCTTCCGCAACGCGCTCTTTGATCTTCTCGAAGAGCTCCGGCTGGTCGGTTTTCAGATCTTTGTACACCTGGGGAGAGGAGTGCATGAAGATGTACTCATCGAACTCTTCCATGTAGCGAAGCACGGTGGAGAAGGTGCGCTGCGCCTTTTCACGGGTGTGCTTTAAGCGCCACAGCCAGGCCACGTCGATGTGAGAATGGCCTACGCAGTAGGCGGTGATGTCGGTGGTGGTCTCGATCTTGTCGAACTCTTCCATCAGAACATTCAGAGCATTGCCTACGGTGTCCAGATACTTGTCACGGTCCCAGTTGATCTCCAGGAGGGCTTTTTCCAGAGCCTTCTCCAACTTGCCCCGCATGGGATCATCCTGGCTCATCAGCGGCAGCGCGCCTGCGATGGCCCGGGTAAAGTAATACATTTCATCCGCGGCCTTATGCAGGTAACCGACCTGGGCCATGCGGAACTGATGATAGAAGGTACGGTGCTCACCGCCGCCTTCCAGACCGGTCCACAGCAGGAAGGTAAGCCTTGCTTCCTTGCCGGCCAGCGGCTGAAATACCACATCATTGTGATAAGTGTCGACGCCCTGATAGGGGTGGCCGTCCACATACAAAAGGGACTCGAAGGCGCTGTTGAAGCCCCCGCCGGTCTCGCCGAAATCGAAACGGCCGCAGACTTCATAGCCGTCACGGGCCTCGGGCAGCGTAAGAGTCTTCTCGATCCACAGATACCGGTCGCGGCCTACGAAATGGTCACCCTGATCGAAGACGAACCCATCAATGGAGTCCGGGACCTGGGTATGCACGGTATCGTTATCTAACGTATCCTCCATAGCGGTCATGGGGGCGATACTGGTCATGTCCACATAGCGGCGATCGGCCATTTCCTCCGCGCGGCGCTGGAACTTTTCTACGGCAAAAAACATAACGACCTCCTCATTCGATTCGCCAAAGGCGATAGGATTTTCTGGTCTCATCTTAACAGTAACGGCGGGGAAAGTCAACGAAGAAATCCACTGCTTGCGGAGCCGAAAAGGTGATCAGCTTCCTGGCCGGCATGGTGCTGACCGCGGCTATCGCAGGCGGAATGGTCGCCATGGGATGGATGCATATCTCCACGCCCGAGGCCTGGGAGGAACAGCCTTAAGAACATCGCGCCGGGGTTTTTTACTGAAGAAGGCCCGGAAGCGGCGACAGGTTCGGTACTTTCGCTCAATTGACGCTTTAACCCATTAAAGCTATAATGGATTTATCGTTACTGTTCAGCGCCAAGCCATAAAGTAACGATTTATCCCATCCAGTTAGGAGCATCACATCATGAATGACTTTCGAGTAGGGATCGTCGGCGCGACCGGAATGGTCGGCCAGCGGTTCATCACCCTTTTGGCAGAGCATCCCTGGTTCCACATCACCGCCCTGGCAGCTTCCGGCCGCAGCGCGGGCAAGCCGTATAAAGAAGCCGTGTCCGGCCGTTGGGCTATGAAAACGCCCATTCCGGAATCCGTTCGCGGCATGATGGTGCAGGACGCGTCCGATATCGAGGCTATGAAAGAAAAGGTCGATTTCATCTTCTGCGCTGTCAACATGCCCAAGGATGAGATCCGCGCTTTGGAAGAGGCATATGCCAAGGCCGAGATCCCTGTCATTTCCAATAATTCCGCCCATCGTCACACCAAGGATGTACCCATGATCGTGCCGGAGATCAACGCCGACCATGCGGATATCATCCCGGCGCAGCGCAAGCGCCTGGGCACGAAGCGCGGTTTCATCGCGGTCAAGTCCAACTGCTCTCTGCAGAGCTATGTGCCGCCGCTGCATCCTTTGAAGGATATCTATGGCCTGAAGGCCGTTCTCGCCTGCACCTATCAGGCGATCTCCGGCGCGGGCAAAACCTTCGAGACCATGCCGCAGATCCTGGACAATGTCATTCCTTACATCGGCGGAGAAGAAGAGAAGAGCGAGATCGAGCCGCTGAAGCTTTGGGGCCATATCAAGGGGGATGAGATCGTAGAAGCCACGAGCCCGTCCATCACGGCGCAGTGCCTGCGCGTGCCGGTCAGCGATGGCCATATGGCCGCTGTTTTCGCGTCCTTCGAAAAGAAGCCGGATCTGGAAGAGATCAAGAAGATCTGGGCTCAGTTCAAAGGCCCGGCCCAGGAGCTTGAACTGCCCTCCGCTCCGAAACAGTTCTTGCACTATTTTGAAGAGAATGATCGCCCGCAGCCGGCGCTCGACCGCAACTTAGAGAACGGAATGGCGGTCTCTGTCGGACGTCTGCGCGAAGATTCTCAATATGATATCAAGTTTGTCTGCCTGTCACATAACACGCTGCGCGGCGCGGCCGGCGGCGCTGTCCTGATGGCGGAACTGCTTGCTGTGAAAGGATATTTAGACTGATGTATCGTCCCAAGATGCACTTTACACCTGAGACCGGTTGGATGAATGATCCAAACGGTCTCATTTATGAAAATGGCCGGTATCACTTGTTTTACCAGTACTATCCCCATGATGTGGTCTGGGGTCCCATGCACTGGGGGCACGCTGTATCGGAGGATCTGACTCATTGGGAGCACTTGCCCATCGCCCTGTATCCGGATCATAACGGCCTGGCCTTTAGCGGCAGCGCCGTTCTGCATGAGGGAAAGATCGCGCTGGTCTACACCAGCCATGGCAAGACGGAGCAGCAAAGCGTCGCCTTCAGCGAGGATAACATTCATTTCACCCCTTATGAAGGAAATCCTGTCATCCCCAACACCACCCTGCCGGATTTCCGCGATCCTAAGGCGTTTGCGGATCCATCCGGCGGCTACAGCCTGATCCTGGCGGCCGGAGACCGGGCCATGTTCTATCACTCGGCGGACCTGATCCATTGGGACAAGACCGGCGAGTTCGGCCCCTTCGCCCTGTTTGATGACTGCGTCTGGGAGTGCCCCTGCCTGCAGCCGATCGGGGATAAGTGGGTCCTCATCACCAGCATCGGCAAGGTCGAGGACAAGCCCCTGCATGATATGTATTACTGGATCGGCCGGTGGGAAAACGGCACCTTCACCGCGGAAACGGAGCCCGAGATCGTAGACTTCGCCCGGGATGATTATGCCGGCGTCACCTTCGCGAACGCCCCGCAGCCGACCTTCCTTGCCTGGGCCAGCCAGTGGAGCTATGCCAACCAGGTCCCGACGGCACAAGAAGGCTTCCGCAGCCAGATGACCTTCGCCAGAGAACTGTCACTGGTACATACGCCGGCCGGCCTGAAGCTGGCCGCCCGTCCTCTCGGTGATCTGGATCCTGTCGCACAGGTGTGTCAGGAAGGACCGTTTACGCTCACCTTTACCAACGGAGAAGAGACCTTCCAGGTCGGCGTGGATGAAGACAACCAGGTCTTCATGGACCGCACCGGCTTAAAGAAGGCCGCCTGGTCCGAACGATATGATCTGCCGCAATACGCCTTGTGCCGGGCACCTCGCTTCCAGAACGGCCCATGCTCTTTAAGCGTGTACATGGACCGGTCTGTCGTGGAAGTGTATGCGGATGAAGGCACACGTGTCGGCACCATGCTGGTGTACGCGGAGAACGAAATGAAATTAAAACACTAAGCAGACAGATCTGTTGACTTCTACGCTTTAAAGTGCTATACTAAATAAGTGTTTTAATCTCTTCGTATACAACTGATTATATGAAGCAGCTGGTGTTCAGAAGATGGACAACAGCTGCTTTTATACTTATCTGGAGGATATTATGGACGAAATGGAACAGGCCCGGCGTCAGATCGAGCAGATCGACACGGAAATGGCCGCGCTTTTCGAAAAAAGGATGGAGGCTGCCAAGGCAGTCGCGCTGTATAAAAAGGAGCGTGGCCTGCCCATCTATGTGCCGGAGCGCGAGAAACAGCTGATCGAGAGAAACTCCAGGCTGATCGGGGATGACTCCATCCGCGCGCACTATGTGCAGTTCCTGCAGCACACGATGAACGTGTCGAAGCGCTATCAGCGGGAGTTCATTGAGGGCACCCGGATCGCCTACAGCGGCGTGGAAGGAGCCTTTGCCAATATCGCGGCCGGACGCATCTTTCCGGAGGGGACGCTGGTCGGGTTCCCGGGGTTTAAAGAGGCCTATGAGGCGGTCGTCAGCGGTGACTGCGACCAGGCGGTCCTGCCCATCGAGAACAGCTACGCGGGCGAAGTGGGTCAGGTCATGGATCTGATGTTTAAGGGAAACCTGTTCGTCAACGCGCTTTATTCGTTAAAGGTCAAGCAGAATCTGCTGGCGCTGCCGGGAGCAAAGATCTCGGATATCACCAAGGTGGTAAGCCATCCGCAGGCTTTGATGCAGTGCCGCAACTACATCGCCTCTCACGGGTTTGCTTCGGAGGAAGCTTCCAACACGGCGGTGGCGGCAGCGGCAGTGGCATCGGGCTCGGACATCCATACCGCGGCCATTGCCAGCCTGGAAACAGCCGAGCTTTACGGGCTTGCTGTCCTGGACCATGACATCAACGAAAGCGCTGAGAACGCGACCCGGTTCGCAGTGCTTTCGCGCGTTCCCAGCAGTGCGGTCGCGTCTTCCGACGCCCGGTTCATGCTGATGTTCACGGTGCGCAATGAAGCCGGTTCCCTGGCCAAGGCCCTTGATATCATCGGCGCCTACGGTTTCAACATGAGCGCGCTGCGGTCCCGTCCGATGGGAGGGCTGGCCTGGCAGTACTATTTCTTTGTGGAGGCGATGGGCCGCATCGACTCACCGGACGGGCAGGCCATGCTGCGCAAGCTTTCGGCCAACTGTGACATGCTGAAGGTCGTCGGCAACTATCCGGAGCCGACCGATCTGTGATCCCAAGCGGAGGAGCATTATGAACCTGTACCTGGACCTGAATGAAAACAGCTATGAGATCATCATCGAACCCGGCCTTTTGCATAAGGCCGACCGGTACCTGGACCTGGACCGGAAGGTCCTGATCGTGACGGATGAGGGGGTCCCATCCGCTTATGCCCAAAGTCTGGCTGAGCAGTGCCTTGAGCCTGTTATCGTAACGGTGCCGCAGGGGGAGGATTCCAAGAGCATCCGTGTCTGGGAAAGCCTGCTTAAAACGATGCTGGAAAACGGGTTTAAACGGACCGATGCCGTCGTCGCGATAGGCGGAGGCGTGGTCGGGGATCTGGCCGGTTTCACAGCGGCTTCCTATATGCGGGGCGTGGATTTTTACAACATTCCGACGACGGTGCTTTCTCAGGTGGATTCTTCCATCGGGGGAAAGACCGCGGTCAATTTCGAAGGCATCAAGAATATAGTCGGCGCTTTTTACCAGCCGAAGAGGGTGCTGATCGACACGGACCTTTTGAACACGCTTCCTGGGCGTCAGATCACGAATGGCCTGGCGGAGGCCTTGAAAATGGCGGCCTGCTTCGATGAAGAACTGTTTGCCCTTTTCGAGAAGGAAGACCCGTTTGCCCATCTTCCGGAGATCATTGAAGCTTCGCTTAAGATCAAGAAAGCGGTGGTGGAGCAGGATGAAAAAGAGGGCGGGATCCGCAAAGCGCTGAACTTCGGCCATACCATAGGGCACGGGATCGAGAGTTTTGAGCAGCTGCACGGCCTGTACCATGGAGAATGCGTGGCTCTGGGCATGATCCCCATGTGCTCCGAAGAGGTTCGCGGCCGTCTGGTCCCGATCCTTGAAAAGCTGGGGCTGCCTGTTACGACCTGTCTGGATCGCAAGCAGGTACTGGACGCGATGCTGCATGATAAAAAGGCCGTCGAAGGCGGCGTGACCTGCGTGCTTTGTGAAACGATCGGTCATTTTGAACTGAAAAAATTGGATGCCGACGCGCTTTTGGAGCGGCTTTCCAGGATATAATAAAACCTGTAAGGAGGAGCGGCTTTGAAGAATACATTTGGCAATGCGATCAGTCTGACACTGTTTGGGGAGAGTCACGGGCCGCAGATCGGCGTGGTGCTTGACGGGCTGGCGCCGGGTATGACGGTATCCAAAGACCGGATCCGTGAAATGCTTTCGCTTCGCCGGCCGTCCGGTCAGATCTCGACCGCGCGGGTGGAAGCGGATGAATTCCAGATCGTAAGCGGCGTTTTCGAGGGAAAAACGACAGGAACGCCCCTGACCATCCTGATCCCGAACACGAATACCAAAAGCAAAGATTACAGTGAGACGCGGTTCCTGGCCCGGCCCGGACATGCGGACTACACGGCGTATCAGAAATATCATGGCTTTGAAGATTACCGCGGCGGCGGGCATTTCAGCGGACGCTTAACGGCGGCGCTTGTGGCCGCGGGCGGTATTCTGATGCCGGCCCTGGAGCAAAAGGGCATCCGCATCGGCACGCACATCAAGACACTGGGCGGAGGATCCCTGATCGAGGACATGGCTTTTTCGGATGAGGAAGAGGCGCTGCTGGGCCAGATCGAGGCTCTTGCAAAGAGTTCCTTCCCGGTGCTGGACAAGACCGTGGAAGAGAAAATGAAGGAGCGGATCCTGGAAGCTGCTTCGGACGGAGATAGCGTTGGCGGGATCCTGGAAACAGCTGCCTGGGGCGTGCCGGCCGGCCTGGGAGAGCCCTGGTTCGACACCGTCGAAGGCGCTCTGTCACACGGGCTTTTCGCGATCCCCGCGGTGAAAGGCGTGGAATTCGGCGAGGCGTTTCAGATGGTCGAAGCCCGGGGCAGTGAGTATAATGACGCTTTTATCGGGGAGGGAGAGAAGATCCGCACCCGGACCAATCACAATGGCGGCGTGAACGGGGGCATTACCAACGGTATGCCGATCCGGTTCCGGACCGTCATCAAGCCCACTCCGTCTATCTTTAAAGAGCAGCAGACGGTGGATATCCGCACGGGTGAGAACAAAACGCTTGCCCTGAAAGGACGGCATGATCCGGCCATCATTCACCGGGCCCGGATCGTGGTGGACAGCATCACGGCCTTTGTCCTGGCGGATCTTTTAACCATGCGTTATGGAACGGATTTTCTCGCGCAGTAAGGAGAAAAACATGGAATACGGATGTATCGGCGAGCATTTGCCGCATAGTTTCAGCAAGGAGATCCACGAGCTGATCGAGACCTATGATTATCAGCTCAAGGAGATCGCCCCGGAGGATCTGGACGCGTTTATGAAAGCGGCCGATTTTCAGGCCATCAACGTAACGATCCCCTATAAACAGAGCGTGATCCCCTATCTTTCGCAGATCTCCGAACAGGCGGAAACGATAGGAGCGGTCAACACCATCGTGAACCGGGATGGCAAACTCTATGGCTATAACACGGATTTCTTCGGCATGAACGCGCTCTTTAACAAGCTGGAGCTCGATCCCGCCGGGAAAAAGGTGCTGATCCTTGGCACCGGCGGCACTTCCAGAACCGCGAAGGCCCTGATGGAAGATAGAGGGGCCGGGGAGATCTATCGCGTGAGCCGTACCGGAAAAGAAGACGCGCTCTCTTATGAAGAGATCTACGAAAAACATACCGATGCCGAGATCGTGATCAATACGACACCCGCCGGCATGTTTCCAAAAACCAATGACAGTCCGTTGGACCTTGCCCGGTTTCCCAAGCTGGAAGGCGTGGTGGACGTAGTGTATAACCCGCTGCGCACGCTCCTGATCCAGCAGGCGGAGTCCCTCGGCGTGAAGGCGGAAGGCGGCCTGTATATGCTGGTGGCGCAGGCCGTGTACGCGGCACAGTTTTTCACCGGAAAGGAATACAGGCCCGAGATCATCGACCGCATCTTCAAAAAGATCCGCTCGGACAAAGAGAATATCGTCATCACCGGCATGTCCGGCGCCGGCAAGTCCGCCGTGGGTACGACCCTGCACCGGATCACGGGACGGAAGCTCTATGATACGGATGTTCTGATCGCTGAAAAGGCCGGCCTGCCGATCCCGGAGATCTTCCGAATCTATGGGGAAGATCATTTTCGGGATCTGGAAGCGGAAGTGATCCGTGACATCGCCACGGAAAACGGCGCCCTCATTTCTACCGGAGGCGGCGCCGTGCTGCGGCAGCAAAATATACAAGAGCTTAAGAAAAACGGCCGTGTTTTCTTCCTGCGAAGAGATATTTCCGAGATCCCGCCCTCGAAGGACCGGCCGCTCGCGGATACGGAAGAAAAGGTGGCGGCCCTGTACCAGAAGCGCCTGCCGATCTATGAAGCGACGGCAGACTCTGATGTGTACGTTACAGGCACGCCGGAAGATACGGCTCAGATCCTGTTGAAAACACGGATCGACAATTAGGAGGAATCGGTGTGAAACTATTGGTCATCAATGGCCCGAACCTGAACATGCTGGGCATCCGGGAACCCGGGATCTACGGCCAGGAGAGCTATGAAAGCATGCAGCAGCGCATCCGTCAGCATGCAGAAGAGATCGGCGTGGAAGTCGAGTTATATCAGTCCAATCATGAAGGAGACCTGGTCGATGTGATCCAGCAGGCGTATGGAAGGATCGATGGCATCGTCATCAACCCCGGAGCCTACACCCACACCAGCATCGCGCTTCTGGACGCGGTGCAGGCCGTGCACATCCCCACGGTGGAGGTGCACATTTCGAAGGTCGAAGAGCGGGAGGATTTCCGCCAGATCAGTTATATCCGCCTGGCCTGTGTCAAAACGATCACAGGTCACGGGATCGACGGCTATCTGGAAGCGATGGATTTCCTGAAGCAATATGCTGACAAGGCGAAAGGAGAAGACCAGTGATCGCCCGGATCTATCCTGGCAAAGCCAGCGGCACTGCAGCCGCGCCGCCCAGCAAAAGCATGGCCCACAGGCTTCTGATCGCGGCCGCTTTGTCGGAGGGAGAAAGCACGGTGCAGAACCTGGCCCTTTCCGAAGACATTCTCGCGACGGCGGATTGCTTAAGAATCCTTGGCCGCAGGCTGTCCATCGAGAACGGGACAGGCGTGCTGGAAACCGGGGAGGCCATCCAAGAAGCACATGTCAGGGAATCCGGATCCACGCTCCGGTTCCTGATCCCCCTGGCGCTGACCCTGGGGCATCCGGTCACCTTTACCGGCGCGAAGAGGTTATTTGAGCGCCCCCTCTCCGTCTATGAAGAGATCGCAAAGGAAAAAGGGTTTCGGTTCGAAAGACAGGAGGACCGGCTTACGGTCTGCGGGACTCTTCAGCCGGGGACCTATCGGATCCGGGGCGATATTTCCAGCCAGTTCGTAAGCGGGCTGTTGTTCGCGCTTCCCGGCCTTGCAGGGGACAGCCGCATCGAGCTGATCCCGCCGGTGGAAAGCCGCCCGTACATCGACATGACCATGCAGGCACTATCCCTTTTCGGGGTCAGGACGTGTTGGCAGGATGATTTTTCGATCGTCGTGCCCGGCCGTCAGCATCCAAAGGGACGCGCTGTCACCGTGGAGGGTGACTACAGCAACGCGGCGTTTCTGGACGTGCTGAACCTGTTCGGCGGAACCGTGCAGGTCACGGGCTTAAACCGGGATTCCTTGCAGGGAGACCGGATCTATGAAGAGTATTTTAAGCGGCTCCAGGAAGAGGACCCGGTGATCGACATCCGCGACTGCCCGGACTTGGGACCGGTGCTGTTTGCGGCAGCGGCCGTCATGGGCGGCGCACGCTTTACCGGCACGGAGCGCTTAAGAATAAAAGAAAGCGACCGCCTTGCCTGCATGCAGGAAGAACTGGCCAGGTTCGGTATACAGACAGAGATCGGAGACAACACGTTCACCGTCTGTCCCGGCACGCTGAAGGCGCCGAAAGAAAGGCTTTGCGGACACAATGATCACAGGATCGTAATGGCGCTGGCCTCGCTCCTGACCCTGACGGGCGGCGAGATCGAGGGCTGGGAAGCGGTCAGGAAAAGCTGGCCGGACTATTTTACGGTCCTTACAAAATTAGGAATCGAGGTAGAACGGAATGCAGTGGATCAGTAAAGGCAACATTCTTATCGTCGGACTGGGGCTTATGGGCGGATCGTACGCCCGGGCGCTATCCCGGCTTGGCTATCATGTGGCGGCCATCGATACCAGAGAAGAGTCGATCGCGTTCGCACTGAAAGAAGGGATCATCATGGATGGTGACACCTCCGTCCGGTCCCATCTGATCTCCGAGGCGGATGCCGTGATCTTCGGCCTGTACCCCAAAGTGCTGAAGGAGTGGATCCAGGAGCACCAGGAACAGTTTCGGCCGGGAACGATGATCACTGATGTGACCGGTGTCAAGAGCTCGGTCGTATATGACGTGCAGGAGATCCTTCGGCCGGACGTGGAATTCATCGCCGCCCATCCTATGGCGGGGCGGGAAGTCTACGGTGTCGAAAACAGTGATGACAGAATGTTCCACGGCGCCAACTTTATCGTCACCCCAACGGAAAAGAACACCCCGGAAGCGGTGGAATGGGCCAAAGACCTGGGCCGCATCTTAGGCTTCCGCAAGATCTCGGTGCTGAGCCCGGAAGAGCATGACGAAATGATCGCCTTCGTGTCCCAGCTTACGCACTGCATCGCGGTCACCCTGATGACCTGCAGCGACAACCATCACCTGGTAGACTATACCGGTGATTCTTTCCGCGACCTGACCCGTATCGCACGTATCAACGATGTCATGTGGTCGGAACTGTTCCTGATGAACAAAAAGCCGCTGCTGGATAAGATGGACCGGTTCCTGGAAGAATTCCAGGAATTCCGTGATATGCTGGAAGCGGAAGATAAAGAAGGCATGCGCGAAAAGATGCGCTTATCCACCGAGCGAAGAGCCTGGTTCGACAAGAAATAAATAAGCAGTAAATGAGGAGTACCCAAGCATTATGAACATGGATTTTTATCGCAAGCTTGCGATCCCGATGGAAGTCAAGGAAATGTTCCCCGTTACCGCCAAGGTGAGCGAAACGATGGAGAAAAAAGTCAGCGAGATCAAGCAGATCCTGGATGGCCGCTCAGACCGCCTGCTGCTGGTCATCGGCCCCTGCTCCGCGGATCACGAAGACAGCGTCCTGGATTACATTTCCCGGCTTTGCCCCGTGCAGGAGAAGGTCGAAGAGAAGATCATGATCGTTCCGCGCATCTACACCAACAAACCACGCACGACCGGCGATGGATACAAGGGCCTCTTGCACCAGCCGGACCCGAACAACAAGCCGGATCTGTTCAAGGGTATCATCGCGACCCGCAGCCTGCACATGCGGGCTGTTCAGGAGACAGGCTTTGGCTGCGCGGATGAAATGCTTTATCCGGACAATTACAAGTATCTGGATGACATCCTGGCCTATGTCGCGGTCGGCGCCCGTTCCGTCGAAAACCAGGAGCACCGCCTGACGGCCTCCGGCATCGAAGTGCCGGTCGGCATGAAGAACCCCACCAGCGGAGACTACTCCGTCATGATGAACGCCATTATCGCCGCCCATCACGAGCACACCTTCATCTATCGCGGCTGGGAAGCCCATTCCTTCGGCAATCCTTACACCCACGCCATCCTACGCGGATACACGAACAAGCATGGCCAGCATCAGCCGAACTATCATTATGAAGACCTGCGCCTGCTCTGCGATTTCTACGAGAAATATGATCTGCCCCATCCGGCGGCCATGATCGATACCAACCATTCCAACTCCGGCAAGGATCCTTTCATGCAGCCCCGCATCATTCGGGAAGTGCTCTCCAGCCGTCGCTATGATGAGCGCATCCGCAAGCTTGTCAAAGGCTTCATGGTAGAAAGCTACATCGAATCCGGCTCCCAGCCGGTGAATGGCGGCTGCTATGGCAAGTCCATCACCGACCCCTGCCTGGGCTGGAAAGAGACTGAGCGCATGATCTACGAGATCGCGGACATGCTGTAAAAATGAGAAAAGGGGCTGTGAAACAACATAGTGATTCAAAACGGCTTGCCTCGTATGCAGTCATTACCTGATGGTTTTTATTATTAAGAACCTG
>ONBQ01000097.1 GCA_900316145.1 uncultured Eubacteriales bacterium | reverse complement strand
CTTCCGCCACATCCACAGCCAACTGCTGATAGTACTCGCAGATCGGCTTGCCCAGATTCCGGCTTCCGGAATGGATGACCAGGCAGTATGTGCCGTCTTCAGCGCGGTCGATCTCAATGAAATGATTCCCGCCGCCCAGTGTGCCAAGTGAGCATTTCAGCCAGGGCTTTTTGAGCAGCTTTTTATAGCAGCGCAGGCGTTCCAGATCGAAGGCCTCCCGGGGGGATTCCCAGACGTTCATTCTGCTGGGAATCCAATGGCAGATTTCGTCCACCCGGGCAAAGTCGATGCGCTTGTTTCCAAGCCTGGTCGCGTACATCCCGCAGCCAATGTCCACGCCGACCACATTGGGCACTGCTTTTCCACGGATGGTCATGGTAGTGCCGATGGTGCAGCCCTTTCCAGCGTACACATCCGGCATGATTCGTACGCGGCAGCCCTCTGTGAAGGGTTGATCGCACATGGTTTTGATTTGTTGCTCCGCGACTTCATCGATTATGGCCGGGATAACGATCTCCTGCTGAAGGAAGACGTCCGAATCATGAAGCGGGCTTTTGCTTATTATTCATAAGGAGGACAGCTATGGCTTCTGAGAGTGCAGCGGATATCTCATGGGTCCTCAGTTTCTCTTGTTTTCATGGAAGTATCGTGTGCGGAATTGTAAATATCGGAAACAGTGTTTTTCATTTTAACAGGGATTTCTGGATTCTTTCTGAACTCAGTTGGTGTTTTGCCAACCAGATGATGGAACACTTTTGAAAAATATAAGGGGTCTGCATAGCCTGTTTTGTCTGCCACTTCAGAAACAGAGAAATTGGTCATTTGAAGAAGTATGCATGCCTCTCGGATTCTTGTTTCTTTCAGATACATCGTGGGTGATTTGTTGAGTATATCCTTAAAAGCGCGAAATAGGCAGCTCCTGGAAACGTTCAAATACGCCGCTACCATCTCCACTGTAAGGTTTTTATTATTGTAGGATTTCCCTATATAGTCGCACGCAACGGATACATACTTATCATTTATATGTGTGCCCGTGTGAATATTTTGCCCCACTTCGATCAGATAGGCAAAAAGTTCATACAGCATTGCCGTCATACGAATACTGGAGCACAACTGATGCCCCCGATGCTCATGGATGTCTTCTATTTTCTGTGCAATCTCCGGATGATCGTATCTGATCACGGCATTATCCGGAGTGAACTGAGTCATGCTCACCAGAGTCTGTGCATCCATTCCATTGAAACCGACCCAGCAGTATTCCCACAGATCTTCAGGATCTGTCTCCTTGCTGATTGAAATTCCGGGATAAATTAAAAAAGCGTCACCGGCACACACTTGATATGTTCTGTTGTTGATTGTGTAGTTTCCTTTTCCCTTTGTCACATAATGCAGGATATAAAAATCATAGATCCGATTATTCCTGCAGAATCCAGGAGCGCACCTTTGTTTGCCAGACCTGTAAACCGTCATGGAATTAATGACCGCGAAATCGTTTTTAAACGAATCCTTAAACGGCTTCAGCTCGACATTCTTATTTTTTTCTTGCATAATATATTCCCCAGAATATAATATTTCCTATGATAGAGCACACTCCAAGCGTAGGAAGAAGGAACGTCAGGACGATATCATAATCCTGCCTGATCAGGCACAGGACAATCATGGCAGCGGTAAAGCATAAAAGCAGCGCGAAGGAATACGGGACAAGCAGCTTGTCCTTGACAAATAGCCAGAAGGCAGCACCCAGCACAATGGGCAGGACCGTGATTATCAGCCCTGATATATAATTCTCCGCAACAAAGCCTGCTCCTTCCAGTAAGCGGTGGAGAGGCTCGACCAGCAGGGCTGATGAAATGATCTCTACCACAAGAATGAGCAGACTGAGCATAAAAGCATATGAGAATCTTGCCGAATGACGCATCAGATCAATCCTTTTAGTGTGGCCAGATGGACCGCGATGATCGTCTTTGCGTCTTGAATTTCCCCAGAGGCGATCCCGGCACGGAGTTCTTCGATATCCATCCATCCGTCCTCAAGGAACTCATCTTCATCAAGGTCCTGCCTCCCGGTTTTCAGGCCTTTCGCGAAAAACAGGTGGATCACTTCGGTCATGACTCCGGGGCTGGTCAGGATATCTCCAAGATGCTCAAAGACCTCTGCGGTGCATCCCGTCTCTTCCCGCAACTCCCGCTGGGCCGCCTGAAGGATGGTCTCATTGGGGTCCTTATCTGTTTTCCCGGCAGGGATCTCCGTCAGCACTTGCTTGACCGGGTACCTGTATTGCCTGACAATGGCAGCCTGATGCTTATTATTGATTGCCAGTACCGCGACGGCGCCCGGGTGGTGAAAAACTTCCCTGATACGCTCGCACCCATCCGGGACCTGCACCTTATCCACGGTGAATGAGTAGGATTTGCTCTTGTAGAGCTCCTGGGACGACAAAGTTTTTTCTTCAAGATTCATCTTTTTCTCCTAAAAGTCAGGGCCTAATAATAAGGCCCTGGCTGGTCGTGCTCAAAGTGGAGCATATACGGCTTTTGCGCTGCGTGCCCGCTTTACGCAAGGGCACGCAGCGTGTATTTTATGCGACCCTTTTACAGGCTGTCGACACTGTACAAGGATCTGCAGGACGCCTGCTTATGGCTGTACAGAGATCCAGTAGTCGCTGATATCCTGATAGTTCTCATACCAGAAGTCAAAATCAGTCTTGAACTTCGGGATATCATCATAGGCGGGCATTTCCGCGGTGTTGACGGCATCCGGGAACACAGAGTAGGAGCCAGCGGTCATGAAGGGAACGATGCCGGGGCCGTTGTGATCCGCTTCACCGCAGATGAAACGCACGAACAGTTTAGCAGCAGCAACGTGGGGGGCGTGATCGGCGATCTGAGCGACCATGAAGGAGACAGCAGTCGTCGGCGTTTCGAACTTAGCCGGGTTGACGCCAAGACGGAAGTCCTGCTTGTCCCTCTCCCTCAGTTTGGAGGAAACACCGTATCCGATGGGGGCTTCCTTCATGTTCGGAGCGCCGCCGACGTCCTTCACGATATTGCCGTTCTTGGTCTCGATAATGGGGTGGTTCTGAGCCATTCTCTTGATCCAGGCATAGCCGGCGTTCGGCTCGTCATCTGCCAGGACGATGGGCTCGCCGAAGACCTTTTCATATTCAGCCGCCATCATATCGGCGTTCTGGATCATGCAGGCAAACAGAACGGGCAGGTCGGGCTCGCCGTTGGGATCCAGGAAAATGAATTTTCCGGCCCATTCGGGCTTGGTGACATCCCACCAGGAGGAGATGGGCAGGTCAGAATAAAGATCCGTGTTGTAGGACCACCAGTCCAGCTCGATGGTGAACGGGGTGACAGCCAGGAATTCGGGGTCGATGATGTTGTGGAAGATATCATCCGGATGATAGTTGTACAGCAGGCCGCTCTGGATGTATTCCTTCTGGATGGAACCGGTCTGCTCCTTGAGCTGCAGCACGTCCGCCGTGTAGATGCCGGCCGCATGCTCTCTGGTGAACTTCTCCAGCATCTCGTTGATGCCCAGGTCGTAGAAGTTGACTTTGACGCCGGGATAAGCGGCTTCAAAGTCGGGGATGAAGTCTTCGATACGGCCGGTGCAGCCGTAAATGTTCACTTCGCCCTCTTTTTTCGCCTGCTCATAGAGCTCTTCTACGGTCTCGTCGGTTCTGTAGATCCCGTTTGCTTCCGCCCAGCTGCGGTCGCCTTCGGCGAAGGCCGCGCCGGACAGGGTTGCCAGCAGCATTACTGCGGCGAGCGCCAGTGCCAAGACTTTGATGTTCTTCATGTTCCTTTCTCCTTTTCTTTTTTTATGT
>ONBQ01000063.1 GCA_900316145.1 uncultured Eubacteriales bacterium | reverse complement strand
CGCCTGGGAATTATTGGCGATCCCGATCACCTCGCAACTGGATTCTTTCTTATAGTATTCTTTAGTGGAGAGGATCTCAGCCGGATAGCTGCGATCAGCCGGAATGACCAGAACATATAAAACGGGATCCTTCAGATGCCGTTCCAGGATCTGGCGCCATTCGCTCTCCTTAGAAGGATCGCTGACGATCAGCTTTTGTGAGAGTCTCACTCCTCCGTAGACTGCGACTCCGCTGTAGTATCAAAAACGGGACCCTCAGTCTCCTCCGCGTCTTCAAACGGCTGTCCGCAATTGACGCATTTCTTGGCATTGGGATGATTGCCGACTTTGCAATTCGGGCAGAATTTCAGCATGAAGTAACCATCCTCATTTTTTTCCGGTTCCGGCTCTTCTTCCTCTGCTTCTTCTTCTACGACGATCTCTTCCGACTCTTCTTCCGGAGCTTCTTCGGTCTCTACAGGAGCGGTCTTCTTCGGAGCATCTTTCTTCTCCTGCAGCGCGGCAATACGATCGATCGCATCTTTGATCTTCTGGCATGCAGCCGCGATGACGGTCTCATCCCGATTCATATTGCCATTCTCGATATGATATTCGATCTGGCCCAGTGCCTTGTATTCTTTATCCAACGCGGACTGCGCTTTGCGTAATTCGATTTCCAGTTTGGCCGCTTCCACCGTTTCCTGTGTCTTGGCCTTCGCGATCTCGGCATACTTTTTGGCCTGCTCTACAAAATCGTTGATATAATCGTTCATGATATGACCTCCTTGGGGATTTGGTTGTATTATACTCCGATTCATTTTACTTCGCAACATTAAATTGCATGGCCGCTCAGCCAGCTGGCATAGTCCAGATCTTCCGGATAGGTGATCTTGATGTTTTCCCTGCGGCCTTCGACCAGCGCCATGGAGACTTTGCCCTCAAGCAGCACGCCTGACGCGTCAGTGACCGCAGCCTGCTTTTGCGGATCCAGGCTTTCATAGATCCTGGCAAATGAGGCGGCATAAAAGGTTTGCGGCGTCTGCATCTGGAACATATGCCGACGATCAGGCACTTTGGAAACCGAAGCGCCATCTTCACTCACGACGATGGTGTCAGTAGCCGGAACGACGGTCATAGCGGCGCCTGTCTTTTTCGTGGCCGTGATGTTTCGCTCAATAATATCTGCTGTCACAAAGGGACGCACCGCGTCATGGCTGACCAGGATGGTTTCTTCATCGAGCTGGCCTTGCTCCTTGAGCCAGCGGATCGGCTGCATCAGGCTTTCCGAGCGGCTGCTTCCTCCCGGGATGACCAGGATCCGGGCGTCGGAGGGATAATAGTCTTCCAGCATGAGCCGGGTCTTTTCGATCCACTCAGCCGGCGTGACTACGAAAACAGCTTCGATTGAAGGACAGACAAGAAATGCCTTCAGCGTGTGTACCAGGATCGGGACATCCGCGATAGGAAGAAACTGTTTCGGCATCATCGCACCCATGCGGGTCCCTTGTCCGCCGGCCAGGACGGCCGCCGCGATCTTTATACTCATTTCGCCTTCTTTTCCTTCTTTTTATCCTTCTTGGCTTTATCTTCTTTTTTCGGTTTTTTCTCTTCTTTGACTTCTTTTTCTTCGACCGGTTCCGGCTCCGGAAGCGCCGGTTCTTCGCTGACCGGAGGCTCATTCAGGATCGGATGATAGTACAAGGTCTCGTAATAGGTATACAAGGCTTTATACTCTTCATTCATTTCCTGATGATCCTGACGCAGATGCTCATGGGCATCAAACTTATGCGGATCATTCAGTCGCTGGATCAGGAATACGGAGATATTGACACAGTGACCGGCAATACGGTCTGTCGCGTTGAGGATCTCTTTATAGGAGATGCCGGCCTGTACGCTGCATTTGTTGTTCTGCAGACGCTCAACGTGATGGTCTTCAAGCAACAGGCGCAGTTCATTGATAACTTCTTCCAATGGCTCGACCCGGACAGCCACGCGAGCATTCTCCTGCATATAGGCATCGACCGTAGTCTTCAGGATGTTATCTACCGCCTCGAACATCTTATCCAGTTCCTTTTTAGCCGGCTCAGAGAAGCTGATCCCGTTGGAATCCTGGAAATCAAAGACTTCCGCGATACGGATGCAGTAGTCTCCGATACGTTCGAAATCCGTGATGGAACGAAGCAGTTCATTGGCCAGACGTGTCTCCTTCACGACCTGTGTGGTTTCTGTGACCCGAACCAGATACTCACTGACCTTCGTTTCCGCCCGGTCCAGGAAGTCCTCATTGGTCCTTAGTTCCTCCATGAGCTTTTCATCATATTGATCAAGGAGCTGACGCACCTTGCCGAAATTCTCACGGCAGACCTGACCCATATCGCAAACGACGCGGCGGCTCTGTTCCAGAGCCAGTCCCGGCGTCTTCAGGAACATATTGCTCAGCTGCTCAAACTGCTTGATGGACCACTCTTCTTCTTCCTTCTCCGGCAGGATACGGTCAAGCAGTTTGGTCACGACACCGATCAAAGGCATCAGGATGATCGCTGTGATCAGGTTAAAGCAGGTATGGAAATCCGCCACATTACCACGATTGACGACATTGTCCCAGAAGGAGAAACCTACGACGGCATGGAGCAGATAGATCAAGCCTCCCAGCAGGACCGCGCCGAATACATTGAACAGGAAATGGACCCACGCCACTTTCTTGGCATCCCGGTTGGTGCTGATGCTGCTGATAAAGACCGGTACGGCCTTTCCGATATTTTCACCCAGGATGATAGGAATAGCCATGCCCCAGGTGATGGTGCCTGTCGCGGTCAGGGCCTGCAAAATACCGACGGAAGCCGATGAGCTTTGTACGATAGCCGTGACCAGGATACCGACCAGGATACCCAGCAACGGATTCGAGAACATGGTAAATGCCTTCTGGAACGCCTTGCTCTCACGAAGAGGCGCCACAGCTGATTCCATCGTAGTCATTCCGATGAAGAGGATGCCCAGACCGATCAGCACCTGGCCAATGGTCGAGAACTTCTTTTTCTTCACGAACATGACGAAAATAACGCCGATCGCCACCAGGATCGGAGCGAAGGAGGATGGCTTCAGGAGGGTCAAGATGACGGATTTGCTTCCGATATCACCCAGACGAAGCAGCTGACCGGTCACCGTTGAACCGATGTTCGCGCCGAAAACGACGGGTATAGCTTGTTTCAGAGACATGATACCGGCATTGACGAATCCCAATACGATAACTGCTGTCGCGGTGGAACTTTGCACGATACCGGTAGCCGCCGTACCAAGTGCCAGGCCTTTGACCGGATTGCTGGTCAGTTTTTCCAGGATCTTTTCCAGACGAGCGCCGGCGGTCCGTTTCATGGTATCGCTTAAGAAATCCATTCCATAGAGGAAGAGCGCGATGCCGCCAAGCAAAGAAAGTACTGATGTGATGTCCATAACGAATTACATGTTTCCTTTCATTTTATTATGGGCAAGGTACACGGGGTACCCGTTTTGAGACCTGGCAAGCCAGCTCATAATTGATGGTTCCGACGACAGAAGCCAATTCATCCAGCGGAAGTCCTTCGCCAAACAGTGTAACTTCATCGCCCTCTTTGACACCCGGAACATCGGTAAGATCCACCATAAACTGATCCATGCAGACCCGGCCCGCGATAGGTGCATATTGGCCCCGGATCAGGACCCGCCCCTTTCCGGACAGCAGGCGGCTGTATCCATCCGCGTACCCTACCGGAATCGTGCCGATCAGGCGGGGGCCTTTTGCTTTAAATGTCCCGCCGTAGCTGACGCAGTCTCCGTCCTGGATCTCTTTGATATAGATGACATGGGTCTTGAGTTCCATGACCGGATACAGCGGATAGGCTTTCGTATCCATTTCATCAGAAGGCGTCAGGCCATACAGGATGATGCCCGCGCGGACCATATTGAAATGCGCTTCTTTCAGTTCCATGATAGCCGCCGAGTTGGAAACATGGTGCAGCGGGATCCGGACTCCTCGCTCTTCCAGCCACGCGGCCATCTTTTCATATTCTTCCAGCTGTTTTCTGGCAGCTGTTTTATCCGTCTCATCGGCCCGGGCGAAATGAGTGAACAATCCCTCGATCTCAATGCCCGGCAGCTGACTGATGCGGCAGATGGTATCTGCTGCCTCTTGCGTACAACGGAATCCGATCCTGCGCATCCCCGTATCCAGCGCGATATGGATGAGCGCGGTTTTCCCCTGGCGCAAGGCTTCTTCTGAAAGCGCCTTGGCCATGTCGTAGGTAAATACGGCCGGCCGGATCTGATGCCGCACCAAAACCTCCGCGTCCTCAGGCGATGTATATCCTAAGATCAGGATCGCCGCCTCCAGTCCTTGATTCTGAAGTTCGAGCGCTTCATCGACTGTGGCCACAGCCGCCCGTTTGATCCCTTCTTCCTTCAGGATCGGGATCAGATTCGCGACTCCGTGTCCATACCCGTCAGCCTTGATCACGGCCATGATCTCAGGGTCCGGACCGATCGCTTTTCGAACCTGCTTAAGGTTTTTGCGAAAGGCTTCCTGATGGATATAGGCCCGGACGCGGTAATACTCCTCATTGTTTTCCAAAACAGATCTCCCCTTATTTATTATCGATCGGCAACCCGGTCAGTTTCTCTACATGGATCCCATCCAGGATATCGGAAGCTGTCAGGCCGTACTGCCCTTTGATCAAAGCTTCCTGATCGCCGGCCGCCCCGTGCAGGTAGACGCCCAGGTAAGCGGCTTCAAAAGGCTCCAATCCCTCAGCAGCCAGACCGCCGATCACACCGGCCAGTACATCACCGGAACCGGCCGTAGCCATTCCATGATTGCCGGTACGATTGAAATACAGGCGGCCATCCGGGGATCCGACAAGCGTCATAGCATCCTTCAGAGCGACGCTCGCGTTGAAGCGTTCTACCAGATCCTGAACGGCTGTGACCGGATCTTCCGCGATCTCGGAAACCGGACGTTTCAGCAATCTGGACGCTTCTCCCAGATGCGGCGTCAGGATGGTTCTGCCGCCGTGATCACGCACTTTTTGCGCCAGTTCTTCGTGGGAAGAAAGGATGTTGAGCGCGTCCGCGTCCAGCACGATGGGCATCTCTTCCGGGATCGTATCCAGAATGTGTCCCATGAGCTCGACCACATAGGGAACCTGGCTCCATCCCGGTCCCATCAGGACCGCGCTTGCAATCGCGATCGATTCCCGAACCGTTCCCAGATCCTGCGGATCGACCATGGAACCGTGATCCACGTTCTCACGGATGATCTCATAAGGCGTGATGATGGCTTCCGGCAAAAGGCTTTGAATGACGCTGCGCACGGTCTTCGGGATCATGACATCTACCAGTCCGGTCCCAACCCGGTATGCGGCCTTCGCGCTTAATGCGGCGGCTCCGGTCATATTCTTGCAGCCGGCTGCCACGACCAGCCGTCCGTAGGTTCCCTTATGGCTGCGGCGATACCGATGCGGCAAAAGTTCCGCGGCATCCTCCTGATCGATCGTAAACCACTTCGTCCGCTCCAATGGCGGGATCCCTGAAGGGATACCGATGTTGGCCACGATGATCTGACCTGCGTAATCCCGTCCGGGATACAACAGCAGGCCGGCCTTTAAAGTAGAAAATGTGACTGTCACATCCGCATGAACGGCGCATCCCATCACCTTTCCATTGTCCGGATGGATGCCGGACGGAATATCGACCGATACCACATGGACGCCGTTCTTATCATGCGCTTCATTGACCCGGAGAATGAGCTGACGCACGATTCCTTCAACATTTCTGGTCAGGCCGATGCCAAAGAAGGAATCTACGATCCAGTCAGACTGAATGATCATATTTTCCAGAACATAGACCTGATCCGGCCGGATCAAAGGTATTTTATAGGCAGAAAGCATCTCATATTCGGTGCGCGCGTCGCCCTGCAGGCGATCCGGAGATTCCAGGCAGAATACTCTTACATTGATCCCGTTCTGCTTCAGGAGCCGGGCTGTGGCGAACCCATCGCCCCCGTTCTTGCCCACTCCGCAAAGAACGAGCACCCGGTCTCTCTTGTCCGCGCGTTTCAGCACTTCCTCTGAAACCGCGCGCGCTGCCGCTTCCATGAGCAGGATCCCGGGGATCTTCCACTCTCCGATCGCGTAACGGTCCGTTTCTTTCATCGAGATTCCAGTGCAGACTTTCTTCATCGTAACCTCCGTTCCGTACTTATGCCATGGTCCGGAGCATCGCTTCCGTGACCTCCAGCGACAATTCTTTTCCTTCTATCCATGCAAAGAACTCTTGTATTTGATAATCACCCATCCGGGATGTTTCCTGACTCATAGAGCCCGCGATATGCGGCGTCAGAACGACATTGGGCAGAGACAGGAACTCATGCCCCTCTTCGACCGGTTCCGGCCAGGTCACATCCAGCACCGCGGTACGCCCGGGTTCTTCTTTTAGTGCCTGTGCCAGATCCGCCTCCATCACCTGGGCGCCTCGCCCGGTGTTGAGGAACGTCGCGTAGGGTTTCATTTTGCTGAAACATCCATAATCAAGCATGCCGACCGTTTGCGCATTGTTCGCGAGATGGTTGGAGATGACATCACTCTCGGCGAACAATTCCTGAAGGCCCGTCTTTTTTACTCCCAGTTCTTCTGCTGCCTTTTCCGGGAGGAACGGATCAAAACAGAGGATCCGGAACCGATAATCTTTTAGCATCCGGATCACCAGCTTTCCGATCATGCCAGCTCCAATGATCCCGACCACGGCGTCATAGTTGCCGGTATGCCGCTTGCTGAATTCCTGCGCCTTTTTATGCTGACCTTCTTTATACAGGCGGGATGCCTGGTAGAAACCTTTTCCCGCCAGAAGGATCTGCGCCAGCGTATATTCCGCGACAGGCACGGCGTTGGCCGCGGCGGAACTAAATACTCTCACGCCCGACTGAAGGAACGGCCTGGCAAAATACTGTACCGACCCTGCTCCATAGAATACGGCCTTCAGGGAAGGAAAACACTCCCGGATCTGCTCCGCGGACAGCGGCAGCATGCCCCAGGTGCTGAAGATGCATTCCACATCCTTTAATTGTTCCTTGCTGGTCTGTGCCTCCTGGGCCGAGGTGATGGTCGAGACGAACTGTACTTGTGCCTCGAGCTTTTCTCTCAGCGCGCCTGTATAGATAGTATTCAAAAGCGCCTGTCCCCGATCGGACATCCATATAGCTTTCATTGTATTATATCTCCACGATCTGACGCAGCACAGCCGCGTCTTTCAGACATTGTTCTCTTTGATCATTCATCACGAATTCCAACAGAAAATCATGCGGCAAAGCCGTTTCCGCGCATGCGGCGCTGACATATGCTTTCCACTCCTCCATCCCCTCCTGAAGAGGATGACGGACGTTTTCTTTTCCTGTCCATTGAAACACGTGTACATTCAGAAGCCGCGGCCTGACGCGCTTCAGCTCTGTCAGGTTCTCCTGGAAAGGGATCTCCGGATTGGGCTGCCAGTAGGTATACAGCCCCGGCACCTGATCCAGCAGCCATACCGCGCTATCCGCGTTTTCTGTTAAGGTATTCCTGTGATATTCTGTCGCGACCTTGATGCCGTATGGCCTGGCCATCTCAACGAATCGTGAAAGGGAGTCCCTGACCCGTTGCCTCGTTTCATCCTCTGCCTGAGAGGGGGACTTGGTACCCGCCCAGACCCGGATGACTGGCGCGTTCAGGATCGCCGCGCTATCCAGGAGGCGGCCAAACTCTGTTTCTTCTGCTTCCTTCTCGCCGGCTTTCATATAAGATCCATAGGAAGTGACCGCAAGGCCCGCCTCTTGTGTCAGACGAACGGCTTCTAAAGCCGCCGCTTGATCCCCGGCCGGCACATGCACATCCGATCCCCACTCGATCCCATCAAGCCCTGCTTCTTTAGCCAGGCTCACGATCTCTTTCCGGGTGAAAGAGCGAAAACTGATCGATGTCAATCCGATCACGGACGATCGCCTCCCTTCATTCAGGATCACCTAATCATACATAGTATATTATAACATAGGGGGACCGATTTTGCAATCGAACCGTAACAGAAAAGGCGGGCCCTACGCATTTTGGGTCCGCCTTACACTCTGTTAACGGGCTTTTACCAATCCAGGTCCTGATTGACAAGCGTTTCTTCTTCGATATCCAAAGCGATGGTGTAGAACTTCTTTGCTTTGTACTCTTCCGGGATCATGACTGTGACATTGCCGGTCGCGCGGGTCGGGCCGCCGATCCGGAATTCCAGCTCTTCGCCCGTCTCAAGCAGATAGGCCCGTGTCACCTTGTTATCCATGGCCGCGATATGCACTCTCTTCGTCGGCTTGATCACATTGAGGTACAGCTTGTGCGGACGTCCGGTGATGATGACCCAATCCAGATCATAGACCGGAGCGGGGATCGCCTTCGTGCCATAAATAGCCTCGGAGTTTTTCTTTACGAAATCTCCGACCTCATTGAGGATATCGATGGAAGCCTGCGGCACATTGCCCTTGGCATCCGGTCCGATGTTGAGCAGATAATTACCGCCGCGGCTGTTGATCTTAAGGAGAAGATTCAGGATATGCTCCGGGCTCTTCCAGTTATGATCATTCTTCTTGAAGCCCCAGGTATCGTTCAGGGTCGCCGGAACTTCCCAGTCACCTGCATAAGGCTGCAGCGGGATGAAATTGTCACCGGTAGACATATATTCACCCAGGTTGTTTCCGATACGTCCACTGACAAGGCAGTTGGGCTGGAAGGACTTAACATAGTCAAAAAGCTCCTGGCTTTCTTCTTGTGTCATCTGCATAGGTGTATCGAACCAGATCAGAGCGATATCACCATAATTGGTCAGCAGTTCTTTAAGCTGAGGTTTGCACTTGCGGTCCAGATAAGCGCGGAAATTCTTCTGGGAATTGTCGACACCCGCGTAGTAACCATCCGGATCATCCCAATCCTGCGCCTGAGAATAGTACAATCCCAGCTTCATACCGTATTTCTCGCAGGCAAGCTGCAGCTCCTTAAGGACATCCCGGCCAAACGGGGTCGCTTTCACGATATTATAGTCGCTGCACTGAGAATCATACATGGCAAAACCATCGTGGTGCTTTGTCGTAAAGACCAGATAATTCATGCCCCAGTCTTCTTTCGCGCGGCGAACGATCTCATCGGCGTTGAAATCGACCGGATCAAACTGCGCAGCCAGCGGGCGGTACTCCTCCACCGGAATGCGGAAGCGGTTCATGATCCATTCGCCGATCCCTTCTACTTCTTTGCCTTTCCACTCACCGGCCAGGATCGAGTACAATCCCCAATGAATGAACAGACCATACTTGGCTTCCTTGAACCATTGCTGCTTCGTGTCTTTCATGACAGTTTCCTCCTTGATGCTTGAGAGATACGTAAAAACACAAAACGCATGACGCAGGAGAAGTATTTTCTCCTGTATCATGCGTAATATACGGATTATTATTTGGTACCGAACAGGCGGTCACCAGCATCTCCCAGGCCAGGAGTGATATAGCCGATATCGTTGAGTTCTTTATCATAACCAACGGTAAAGATCTGAATATCCGGATGCACAGCTTCAATAGCCTTGATACCAACTTCACAAACGACCAGGCACATGATCTTGATGTCCTTGATGCCGCGGGCCTTCAACAGATCAACAGCGGCAATGATGGAACCACCCGTCGCGCACATAGGCTCGCAGATGATGACCGTACGCTTGTCGATGTCCTTCGGCATTTTGGCATAGTATTCGACCGGCTGCAAAGTCTCCTCATTACGATACAGTCCGATATGACCGACCTTTGCAGTAGGCATGACTTCCAGAATTCCATCGACCATACCCAAACCGGCACGCAGGATCGGTACGATGGCAACGGTCTTGCCGGCGATACGCGCGGACTGTGTTTTGGCGATCGGGGTTTCGACTTCGACCATTTCGGTTGGGAAATCACGAGTCACTTCATACGCCATGAGCATGGCAACTTCTTTGACCAATGTACGGAAATCTTTGGAATTGGTATTCTTATCGCGAAGCAGTGTCAGCTTATGCTGAAGAAGTGGATGCTTAAGTTGTGTTACGATAGACATGGCTGTCCTCCTCAAATGGTTTGTGGTGCTGCACTTGAAACCTATGATACTCTTTTCCGTCTTCTCTGTCAACTCTCCTTGGATTTCATTTTCATCAAGGCGTACTTGTAGAGATCCTTCGTGCTGTATTGACTGTAAAGAGCCTGGACCGTTTCTTCGAAATGATCTCTGTCGAAACTGTCCTTTCTGGCCTGGCTCTGTTCGATGAGTTTTTTGAACTTTCCGGAGAATTTCGGATCCATGCGGATCAGGCGGCGCGCCACCAGGATGTTGGTATCCAGGTCTACCAGGAAACAATCGATGCTGTAGCCCTTGTTTCCTTCGACCAGATCTGGCAGTTTTTTCTCTGAATCGCTCAGATTCGGATTGTACGCGGCATCCGCCCAGCCCATCGCTCCAAACTTGCTCAGGAAGAAGATGATGTTGCGAAGTTCCGTAACCGCCAATTCATAATCACCGTTCTTGAACTCACGGATCTCCTCCTCCGTGGGTTTACGGTACCGATAAGTAAGTGTCATCGTATATGGTTCGATCGAAAAGACCGCGCCTTCCCAGCTGACCTGGGGCAGCGGAAACGACTCCCCGACTTTGAATTCTACCATAATGTCTCGTCTCCTTTTGTAATTATGCTGAGATAACTATACCGAAACGGGCGGAAATTGTCAAGGTTGAAGGGTTTACAAAAAGAGAGGCCGGCTGTATAATATATCAAAGTGCAGTACCATACTCAAATAGAAAGGACCGGTAAGTATGAAATCTGAACGCATCAATAAAAATCAGGTACGCTTTACCTTGAACCGGGCTGATCTGAAGGCTCGCCATATCAAGATTACCGATCTTTCCTATGGTTCCGAGCAAGCAAAAGCTTTATTTGAAGATATGATCCAGCAGGCTGTTATAGAATTCGGATTCGATCTGACCGGTCACCCTGTCATGATCGAGGCCATCCCCATTTCAGAAGACAGTCTTATGATCACCATGACCCAGGTCAATGGTCAGGAAGATATGCTGTCTCTGTTCCGCTCCAACATTCCTGGCGCGGATATGGGACCTGGCGAACCGGATCTCCGTGTACAGCCTCAGGAAAGCGCTCCACAAAGCACTCCGGATGATAGCAAAGGCACCCTGGTCCAGGTCGTATTCTCCTTTGACTCTTTTGACGAACTGACTGAGGCCGCCCGTATGGTGGATCCCAAGTTCCGCCTTCGCAATCAGTTGTACTTTGAGCCCGGCCCCAACACATATCATTTGTTGGTCAGTTTCACTCGCCAGACGCGTCAGTTACGGTATGTACTGACAGCTTTGACCGAGTTCTGCGCGGATATGTCGCGTGATCCTCTGCGCATCGCTTATTTGATGGAACATGCCCGGCCGGTCATGCAAACCCGTGCCCTTCAAAAGCTTTCTTCCCTGGAACAGGAATGATCCTTCCAGGCTTGAAGCCCTAAAACAAGGGAGTCGATCCAAGCAAAAAAAGAAAAACCGCCGCTCTTTCCGAACGGCGGTTCTTTTCATTACAGGGCTGCTTTCTTTTCAAGGTAGTCATTGAGCTGAGCCGTAACCTGATCTGCGTCCATACCATGAACGAAGCAGGCCTCTTCCAGAGACTCTCCTCTTGCGGAAGGACAGCCAACGCAATGCATACCACATGCCATCAACAGCGGAGCAACTGCCGGATCGACCTGCAGCAGGTCGCCGATCAACATATCTTTCGTGATCTTTGCCATATCTATTACCTCCTTGCTTATTCTCGGATATTCCTATTATAAACATATTCAGGAAAAATAGCAATACCTGCGTCCAAAAAATCTCGACAAATTTACTCGGAATTAAACCATTCCTAACCTTTTATGAAAGGATCCTTTCCATGGCTTCCCCCACTCTTTTCAATCTTCAGAAATTCTCCATCCACGATGGAGACGGCATCCGGACCACGGTATTTTTCAAGGGATGCCCTTTGCGCTGCCGGTGGTGTCATAACCCGGAAAGCCAGCGCTTTGAAAAAGAATTGATGTTCTATGCTGACCGCTGCACCGCATGCGGGGCCTGCAAACAGGCCTGCCCCCTTGGCGCGGCTGATCAGATCGCTCCGGATCGTGATCTCTGCACCGCCTGCGGCCGCTGCGTAAGTTACTGTCTGCATGACGCCCGGGAAGTAGTCGGGTATGAGCAGGATCTGGATCAGCTGATCGAAGAGATCGTAAAAGATACTCCTTTCTATGAGGTCTCCGGCGGCGGTGTGACCTTATCCGGCGGGGAACCCCTCGCCCAGAATATGGATTATATCGAAGGTCTGTGTAAGCGGCTGAAACGTCGAGGATATCATATCAATATCGATACCTGCGGCCACGTTCCTTATGAACACTTCGCCCGCGTCCTTCCCTATGTGGATACATTTCTTTATGATCTCAAGCATATGGATCCCGAAAAGCATACCGCCCTTACCGGAATAAGCAACGAGCGGATCTTGGATAACTTAAGGCGTTTAAGCGCGGATGGAGCTTCCATCAATATCCGTATGCCACTGATTTCCGGCCTCAACGATACTGATGAAGAAATCGCGGCTGTCCTTGGTTTTTTATCGACGATCCATGTAGCTTCCATAAATCTTCTTCCTTATCATAAGACCGGAAGTGATAAATATGCCCGTCTGGGCGAAGAAGCCTACACAAATATGCAAGCCCCATCCCAGGAACGAATGGAATATTTACGGTCATTATTTGAATCGAAAGGATTTATTTCTGTAAAGATAGGTGGTTAGTGCAAACTAACTTCGGCAATCTCTTTTTCCGCCTTATTTTTTCCAAAAGCCCCTTGCTTTTTTCATACAAATGCAATATAATGACTGCATCAGAAAATAGCAATTTCTGTACGAAATAATCAGGAGGTAAAAAACTATGGCGTATGTAATTAGCGATGAGTGTATTGCTTGTGGTGCTTGCGAAGCTGCATGTCCGGTTGGCGCGATCAGCGAAGGCGAGGGCAAATATCAGATCGATCCTGAAGTTTGCATCGAGTGTGGTGCTTGCGCTGCTACTTGCCCGGTTGGCGCTCCCGCTCAGGAGTAATTTCACTTTTTACAGATTCTAAACCCCCGCACATTGAATAAGCGGGGGTTTTCTCTTATACATTTTGGAGGTTTGAAACATATGAATATCGCTTTGGTTGGAGCCGGCGGGTACGGCGGCGCGTATATCAATTTCTTCAGACACGGTCTGCTCCCTGAGGATCTGATCCTTAAGGCGGCTGTCGAGCCCTTCCCTGTCGCTACAGAAGGCATGACCTGGCTCAATGACCAGAAGGTCCCGATCTATCCCGATCTGGAATCTTTATATGCTCACATCGTTCCGGATCTGGTCGTTATTTCTACGCCGATCCCTCTTCATAAGAAGCAAGCCATCTTCTGTATGGAACATGGTTCTCATGTGCTCTGCGAGAAGCCTTTGACCCCTTCCAAAGATGATGCGCTGGAAATGAAGGCAGTCTCTTTACGAACCGGCAAGCTGCTCGGCGTCGGGTTTCAATGGTCCTTCTCTGACACCATGCTCGGCTTAAAGAAAGATATCCTGGATGGCGTACTGGGACGGCCGCTGCTTTTTAAGACACACATTTCCTGGACCCGTCCGGAAACCTATTATAACACCAGTTCCTGGAAGGGACGGATCCGCAATGAGGCGGGGGATCTGGTCAATGATTGTATCCTGACCAACGCGACAGCCCATTACCTGCACAATATGTTCTTTCTGAATGGCGAAAGCATGGAAACTTCTGCTATGCCGGTCTCTCTGAAAGGCAAGCTGGCCCGCACCTACCCCATTGAAACATTTGATACCTGCTTTGTAGCAGGCGAGCTTCCGAACGGCTGTCGTTTTCTTCATATCGCCACCCACTCGGGTGAGACCAATTCCGAACCGAAGCTGATCTACGAGTTTGAGAAGGCCACTGTCTATTTTGATTCCAACAAGGAACCTGAATTGTATGCTGTTTTCACGGATGGCACGAAAAAGACCTATGGCAAGCCTCTCTCCGAATTCGAAGTTTCACAAAAGCTGTCCCGTATGGCGGCCGCTGTTGAAAACGGCGGGACTCCCTGCTGCGGAGTCGATACCATTCTGCCGCATCTTGTCACCTGCAATGCTCTGTTGGAGCAGCTTCCGATCGAGACCTATCCAGAAGACAAGATCTGCCTGCGCCTGCGTGATGGTGCCTGGTATCATTATACCCGAGGCCTGTATGAAGAAACCGTCCGTTGCTATGAAGAAGCTGTCCTTCCGGAAGATGCCAGGCCCGTTTTGCTTTAATAAATAATCAGCGCTGTCAGGTCGGGATCTATTCCTGACCTAACAGCGCTCTTTTTGTATTCTGATCTTCCAATGTTATGGCCTCATTTACAAGAGGTTTCTTATATTCTCTTCGGAAGATCTCCTTCTGCTCTTCGCTGTCTTTAAACAACCGCACCGCTGCGTAATCGGCGATGTAATGGATACCAAAATCGATTCCGGGGTGATTCAGTGTCAATCGGGATGCCGCGTCGGAAAGGATCTCAACGGCATTTCTGGCTTGTTCTTCTGTATGCTCTATCATCTGAGGATTCTGCACTCCGACCAGATCCCCGCCCGAGCGAACGATCCTCAGATAGTGATTGTAGAAATCGATCGCTTCGCTAATGAATTCGGGCTGCGTTTTTCTGGATGCGAAACAGGCATTCTCCAGATGTTCAAGCGTTTCCTCATCCAACCTAACCGATAATACCTTTTTAGCCATACTTTTCCCTCTCCATGCTTACAGCTGTAAATTGACGAATTTCGTATACTGGCCCAAGTACCCCAGTTTGACGGTTCCTACAGAACCGTTTCTTTGTTTGGCGACAATGATCTCCGCCACGTTTTTATCCTCGGTATCCGGATGATAGTATTCATCACGATACAGGAAGATGACCAGGTCCGCATCCTGCTCGATCGCTCCGGATTCACGCAGGTCAGACAGCATAGGACGATGGTCGGAACGGGCTTCCAACGCACGGGAAAGCTGCGACAGCGCGATGACCGGGCAGTCCATCTCACGCGCCAAAGCTTTCAGGTTACGGGAGATCTCTGAAACTTCCATCTGTCGGCCTTCGGAAGCACGGGCACCGCCACTGATCAGCTGCAGATAGTCGATCATGATCAGATCCAGTCCATGTTCCAGCTTCAACTTACGGCATTTGGATCGGATCTCCGAGACCGTGATACCGGCCGTATCATCGATGTAGATAGGCGCTTCGGACAAAGGCGCCAAGGCTTCGGCCAGATTCTGCCAGTCTCTGTCCTCCAGCATACCGGTCCTGAGCTTCTCCGCCTCTACGCCGGATTCACAGGACAGCATACGGTTGACGACCTGGACCTTGGACATTTCCAGGCTGAAGATCGCGCAGGTCTTGTGCTTGCGCACCGCTGCGTATTGCACGACATTCAGGCCGAACGCCGTTTTACCCATGGACGGACGGGCACCGACAAGGATCAGATCCGACGGATGGAATCCCGCTGTTTTCCGATCCAGATCCACAAAACCGGACGGTACGCCTATGACTTCTCCCTTGTTCTTTGACAACAGCTCGATATTATCGAAGGTCTGGACAAGGATATCGCGGATGTGAACAAAGTCTTCTGAACCGCGGTTCTGCAGGATCCCGAATACTTTTTTCTCTACATTATCTGACAGATCTTCAATAGTCGTATCAGTGTTGTAGCTGGCCGCGATCACTTCATTACCCAGATTGATGAACTTGCGGTACAGGGCTTTTTCCTTTACGATCTGCACGTAATTCTTGATGTGGACAGAACTGGGGACCGCCGCCGCGACTTCAGTCAGATACCGCATATCTCCGGCCGCTTCCAGCTTTCCGTTGACCTGAAGCCGGTCTTTGACCGTAACCAGGTCGATGTCACGCCCCTCATGGTAAAGGTCCATCATGGCGCTGAAGATCTCGCTGTGACGCAGATTATAAAAATCCGACGGGACCAGGTTTTCTACAGCAGTGCTGACCGCGTTGCGGTCCATCATCATGGAGCCTAAGACTGATTGCTCCGCTTCCTCGCTGTGCGGCGGCACGCGGGGAACTCTAGTTTCTTCCGGCATGGCCGTTCTCCTTATGTTATGCCTGCGGCTCGATCTGAACGATCATCTGTCCGACCGCTTCTGCCTGCAGTTTAACTTCTACACTGTAATTTCCGACCGCACGGATCGGATCCTTCAGGTTGATCTTTTTCCGGTCGATCTCGACACCATACTGCTTCTTCATGGCTTCGGACAGGTCCTTGGCCGTTACGGAACCGAACAGGCGGCCGTCCTGACCTGCTTTTTCTTTCAGAACTACGACTTTATCCTTCAGCTGGCTGACCGGTTCGATCGCGGCCAGTCTTTCCTGCTCTTTACGATTGGCTTCGCTGCCCTTCTTCTGGGCCCATTCATTCTGCACCTGCTTGGTCGCTTCACGGCCCAGCTTTTTCGGAATGATGAAATTCTTGGCGTAACCGTCACTGACTTCAACGATCTCGCCGGATTTGCCTAACTTCTTTACATCCTGTAATAATAAGATCTTCATGCTCTGTTTCCTCCGTTTTCTGCCAGATATTCTTCAATGGCCTGTTTCAGCATCTCATATACTTCGTCCAGCGTATGATCTTTGATCTGGGCTCCGGCTACCATCATATGGCCGCCGCCGCCCATCTTTTCCAGAATGACCTGGACATTGATCTCGCCCAGAGAGCGCGCGCTGATGCCCACCTGCTCCGGATATTCCGTCAGCACGAACGACGCGGCGATGCCGGAAATATTCAGCAGTTCATCGGCCGCCTGCGCAGCCGCTACATTTGCGTTATCGATAGATGCCGTCCACTTGGCAATGGCCATCCTCCCGTAATGCATGGTCGCCTGGCTGATGATCTGCGCCTTGGCCTTGTATTCTTTCATATCATTCTTGAAGAGCTTGCGCACCCGGACCGCATCCGCGCCGTTACGTCTAAGATAAGCAGCTGCCTCAAAGGTACGCACGCCGGTCTTTCCGGTAAAGCTCTTGGTATCGAGCTGGATACCTGAGAACAGGCCATCCGCTTCCACTGTTTTGATATTCATACGGTCTTCGATATACTGGATGATCTCTGTTACCATTTCACAGGCGGAAGAGGCATAGGGTTCGATATAAGACAATGCGGCCCCCTCCAGATGATCCGCGCTGACACGATGATGATCGATGACCGCGATCTTGGGGTTGTGCTCAAGAAGCACCGCGCTTTGAACGATCGTTGGCCGGTTCACATCGACCACGATGAGCAGCGTATTCTCTCCGGACAGTTCCAAGGCCTGCGCCTCATCGATGATCACGTCTTTATATTCCCGCTCTCGGGTCGTACGCTCCAGAAGCGGATCGATGGCCGAGTGGTCATCTCCCAGAACGATGAAGGCCGGTTTTTTCAGTTCCGTTACGATGCGGAACATGCCCAGCGCGGCACCGAAGCAGTCCAGATCCGGATTGCTGTGTCCCATGATCAGGACCCTGTCACATTCGAGAATGAGCTCTTTCAGCGCGTAGGCGACCAGACGGGCCCTGGCACGGGAGTTCTTCTCGATACCGATGGAACTTCCTCCATAGAAGGTATATTTTTCATCATTTTTAACGACTGCCTGATCACCGCCGCGTCCAGTCGCCAGATCTACCGCCGCGCGCGCGTACTCCTGCGCTTTATCCAAACGATCTGCCACACCGACACCGATACTCAAGGTCAGCGGCAAGGTATTGCCCAGTGTGATCTGCCGGATCTCGGCCAGGATCGGGAAACGGTCCCGTTCCAGCCCTTCCAGAGAGATCATGGGGAAGACCAGCATGTACCGGTCTTTTTCCATCTGCGTCAGGATGCCCTTCAGGCCGGAGGCCATATTACTGAGCCGGCGATAGACCATCGCTTCCAGCATAGGCTTCTGCCCTTCATCAAGACGGCCTTCGATCGTGTCATAGTTATCTACATACAGCAGACTGATGACGGATTTGACCTCCGCGTTCTCCTTTTCCAGTTCGACCTGCCTGGTAACATCCTCCAGGCTGACGGCATACATCTGGATCCCGATATCCTGATCCTCTTCCCGCCGGATCATGCGGATCTGCATGGAATAGTGACGATCTTTAAAATCGATCTTCATTTCCGTCGGGTTGATCTCAGAGGCCGGCATTTCGATAGCGGTGCTCCCGATCAGATCAAAGAATGTCTGGGATTCCAGATTGGCGGAATGATCGAACATTTCGCCGAATTTCTTATTATACCAGATCAGCTTTCCCTCGTGATCCATGACCGCGTAAGAACAATCCCACTGTTCCAGATACTGTCTTTGCATTACACTGACCTGGACCGCGTTGGACTGGATCCGCGTCTTCAGGTCCTGGTTGAACCGGATGGTCGCTATAATGGTAAGCGCAAGCAGGACCAGCAGGACCCCGCCGCATACAGCCCACCACCAGCCACGGTGTTCGGAAAAGATGCCATAAGAAGCCGCGGCCAGGAGGAAAAACATGATATACAGCAGGCCAAAGACCAGATACGTACTGGTAAAACGCTTTTTCATGGTTTACTCCTCCTTGTTCTTTTTATTGGGATTGATCTCCTCTTCTCCCCTTAGGATCCTGCGCACGCGCTTTTCCAGCTTTTCGCGCGGAAGCATTACTTCATGCCCGCAGCCGGCGCACCGGATCCGGAAATCGATCCCAGTCCGAAGCACTTCCCATTCCAGGCTGCCGCAGGGATGCGGCTTCTTCAGCCGTACGATATCATGCAGTCGAATATCCATGATCTATTCCTTTTTGTCGGCCTTTAGGGGCCTCATTGCATTATCGATAGCAGGTAACGATATAATGGCCGTTATTATCTCCAGATACTTCTTTGATCGCAAACGGGATCTTATCCAGCGTGTCCGTATAATAGATCACCAGATCCAGATTGGCCTGTCCCACTGACACATAAAGCGTACCCTTTTCCTGCAGATAACTCAGATATTCTTCCAGACTTAAACCTTGTTCATGCATGATCTGCGCATGGACATCTCCCACATAGCGGATCTGCCAAGGCTTCGATTCACTACGGAAGACGAATCCATATTCCCACGCATGCTCACTCAGCCAGCGTCCCTGATCCGTGGACCGGAACTCATAATCCAGCTTTCGCTCACTGTCCGCGCAAACATCGACCGTAAGCCCCAGCTGATGTTCATCCTGGCCGCCCGGAGAATAGTACTCTTTGATAGCCATAGCCGCGCGCTCTTGAGTGTAACCTTCATCCAGGAACTCCTGGAATTTGCTCTCGTACAGGTTCTGTTGCGCGGAGGCCGAGATATAACCATTCGCGGCAAAGACCGGAGTATCCATGACAGAAGTCATCTGGGTGAAGGCCTTCAGCGCCTCTGTCTGAAGACGGATCCCAGTGTTTTCCAGCTCTTCCAGGTTGTCCGGCTCAAAGCTGATGGGCAAAGCATGTTCCTCATCCACCATCCAAAGCCAATTGGTCACCTTTTCTGTCCAGCTGTCGACCTCATCTTCGACCACATCCTCCGGAACCTGTCCCGGCTTGTTTTTCTTGTCTACGATCACGACCGTGATCAAGAGGACGATGAGGGCGACAGCGCCGAAGAGAAGCGCGCCAAACAGCTTGCGATCCATTTTATTCCCGCGTCTTCTCATAACCGGTCATTTCCTTCTTGTTTCCTTTTTTCAGAATGTTCTGATAGTCGATGTACTGATAGATCGAATCATCGAAACAGTCTGAAAACTGTTTTAATTCATCCAGGGTCAGATCCTCGATCGCGCAGCCCTTGTCCTCGCACAGGATGACGATACGGCCTACGATGCCGTGAGCATCACGGAACGGGACGCCGCGGGCTACCAGGTAATCCGCCACTTCCGTAGCATTCAGGAAGCCCTGCCGTACGCTTTTGGTCATTACATCGGGATGCACATGCAGCGTGCGGATCACTTCTGCCATGATGGTCAGGCAGGAAGTCACGGTATCGACCGCGTCAAAGAACTGCGGCTTATCCTCCTGCATATCCTTATTATAAGCCAGGACCAGCCCCTTCATGGTGGTAAGGAGCCCCATCAGATCTCCGTAAACACGGCCTGTCTTGCCGCGCACCAGCTCACAGGCATCCGGATTTTTCTTTTGCGGCATGATGCTCGATCCGGTAGAATACGCGTCATCGATCGTGACGAACTTAAACTCCTGAGAGCTCCACAGGATGAGTTCCTCGCTCAGACGGCTTAAGTGCATCATGATGATGGCCATTGCGCCGGACAGTTCCAGCAGATAATCCCGGTCACTGACGCCGTCCAGGAAATTATCGACCGGCTTGGCAAAATCCAGTGCCGCCGCCGTCATAGACCGATCGATCTCATGGGTAGTGCCGGCCAGAGCCGCACAGCCCAACGGGCTTTCATTGAGGATCTCCCGCGCGTTTAAAAGACGTTTTCTGTCACGCCGGAACATACTGACATAAGCACTCATGTAATACGGGAACATGACCGCCTGGGCACGCTGCAGGTGCGTATAACCGGGCATGATGCAAGGATACTCCGCTCCCTTTTGTTCAAGCGCCTGGATCAGGTTTTCCAGCAGATCGCTTAAGACCTGGGCCTGCTCCCGGGCATACATGCGCATATCCAACGCGACCTGGTCATTACGGCTGCGTCCGGTGTGCAGCTTCTTGCCTACATCACCGATCCGAAGGATCAGGTTGGCCTCCACAAAAGTGTGGATATCTTCATAATCACCCTGCAAGGGAAGACTTCCATTCTCAATATCAGAAAGGATGCCCTCGAGCCCCTGCCGAATGGCAGCTGCCTCCTCTTGGGTAATGATACCGCAGGCTCCCAGCATATCCACATGGGCCATGCTTCCGGTGATATCCTGCCTGTACAATCTATAGTCAAACGGAAAAGAGGTATTGAAATCCTCCATGATCCGATTCTCTTCTTCGCGGAACCGTCCGCCCCAAAGTTTCATGTATTTGCCTCCTTGACTCCATAATTAGGCTATTTTTACATTATACACCAAGCCTTTATTTTTCGCAATAGAAAAGAGTCATTCAACAGTACGTTGAATGACTCTTCTGCGCTTACTTTGTAAGGACGCCTCCCTTTTTCAAAGCCGTATAGAGAATCGGTCCCAGCACCTGCGTGATCACGATCTTTGCGGCATCGCCCGGCAGGAAAGGCAGTACGCCGGCTCCCAACGCCGCCTTAAGGTCCATCTTCATCTGGAATGCCAGCCAGACGGTTCCCAGCGCATACAGGATGATCGTTCCGATCAGCATGCCCGCGACCGTAAGGATGACATTGCTGCGATGCTTTTCGGCGAACCATCCGGTACAGAAGGCCAGCGGAATATATCCGATCAGGTAGCCGCCGGTCGGCCCGATGACCTTGGAGAGCCCGCCGGTATAACCGGAAAGGACCGGTACGCCCACAGCCCCGAGGATCAGATAGATCAGGACCGCTACACTTCCTTTTTTCCATCCCGCGACATAGCTCGTCAGCATAACTGCAAATGTAGCCAATGAGATGGGCACTGGATCGATAGGAAGCCCCAGAGGCGCCAGCACGCATATGACCGCTGCCAGAACACCGGTCGTAACCAGTTCCAAAACCGTATGATCATGTTTCATATGTAAAAATCCCCCCTTGCGGAAAGAATATACCACAAAGGGGGTCAATTGTCAACCTTGTAACTGTAATCAGGTTTACGATTGTTCATTTTCCTTTTTTCAAAGTGACACTTACGATCTCCGGCTGAATATAGAATCTCGGACCTCCCAGGCCGGTGCTGAGCACCATCAACGATCTGTCACGCAAATACAGGCCTTCAGTATATTTGGGGAATAATCCCTGTCCCGGCGCCAGAAGTCTCTTTTTCAGGATCGGGACTTCGACCAGCCCGCCATGGGCGTGACCGCTGAAAATCAGGTCAGCCTGATACCGGCTATAGTACTCCAGCAGTTCCGGCTTATGGGCCATCAGGATCACGAACGGCTCCGGATGGTCTTTCAGATCCCGGAAGGTAGTCTCCAGCCGTTCCTTAAGCTTTTCCATGTTTTCCTTCTGCATCAGGTCCCGCATTTCATCGGTCTCCAGGCCTCCCAGGCCGATGGTGGCTCCGTCTTTTTCCAGATGGACCATCTCATCCCTAAGAAGGTGGACCTTGGTGCCCAGCATATCCTGCAGGATCTCATCGAAACGGGGATCTCTGGTTTCATGGTTGCCCAGGATCGCGTAGGTCGGATATTCCTCTGACAGTCTCTGAAAGAGGACGGTAGGAGCTACCCGGTCCTTGGGCCGGGTACTGTACCCGTACATATCCCCGGTTACCAGCACGATATCCGGATGAAGCCCGCGGATCTTTTTGATCAAGTCTTTTTGGGCCGCTCCAAACAGGCGCCCGTGCAGATCAGTCAGATGCACGATACGAAAACCGTCGAACTCCTTTGGCAGCTTTTTGGATGTCAGAGTATACTCTGACGTGACCAGTTTCTTACCGGTCTTGGTCTGATTCCAGAGGAGCACGATGGCCGTGCCTAAATGCCACGGCCACCGAAGAATGTCATGAATGATGGGATTCATAAGGTAAATGATTTATTTGTCCAGAGCCTTGTCCAAAGCCTGGATGATCGCGTCCTTATCCATGTCTTTTCCGATGAAGACCAGTCTGTCCATGCGGTCTCCATAGACCTCATCCCAGTCTTCCTTAATGGACGGATCCCGGCGGATGGCTTCCTTCTGCTGCCATTTCGGCGCGGTGGCCAGCCAATAACCGGCATCGACTGCCTGGATCTGACGACCGGACTGCTCAAACATGTACGCGGTGGTACGATCCTCGGAGAACCACAGAACGCCCTTGCAGCGGATGATCTCCTTCGGCCATGCGTTGACGAAATCCTCGAACCGCTCTTTGTTGAACGGACGGCGGCGATAGTATACGAAGGTTCCGATGCCGTACTCCAGCAGTTCGCCCTCTTCTTCTTCCTCTTCCGGATTCTCCAGCGCTTCGATCCAGCCGGCGGACATGGAGGCCTTCTCAAAGTCGAAATTATGCGTATCAAGGATCTCGCTGACCGCGACATTGCCCTGCGTTGCCTCGATCATCTTGGCGTTGGGCTGCAGTTCACGGATGATCGCCTTGACTTCGCCCAGCTGTTCCGGAGTTACCAGGTCCACCTTATTGATGATGACCGTATTGCAGAACTCGATCTGCTGGATCAGAAGATTTTCGATATCATCTTCATCCAGGTCCTCGGTCAGCAGCTGATTGCCGTTGGCGAACTCTGTTACCAGACGGGCCGCGTCCACGATGGTGACCATGTTGTCCAGATAGCAGACAGCCGGCACTCTCGGGTTGTTGGCGGAACCATCCATGTAGGAGATGGTCTGCGCGATCGGCAGCGGCTCGCAGATACCGGATGCCTCGATCAGGATATAATCAAACTTGCCGGATTTGACCAGATCAATGATCTGATTCATAAGATCTGTCTTCAGGGTGCAGCAGATGCAGCCATTGGTCAGCGGCGCGACATCTTCCTGCTCGATGCTTCCGCCCTTCTCGATGAGGCTGGCGTCGATATTGATCTCGCCGATATCATTAACGATGACCGCTACTTTATAACCTTCCTGGTTCTTCAGAACATTGTTCAGGAGGGTGGTCTTGCCGGCACCCAGATATCCGGTCAATACAGTAATGGGAACCAATTTGTTTTTTGCCATGAAATAACACTCCTTTATATATGGTTTAAACTTTGTAATTGAACATACGTAGTTAGTATATCATAATCGACTTTCTTATGCAACAAAAAAGAGAGCTTTTTCGTGACTGTACAGCAACCCGCCCGGGAGCCAAGCCATAAAGCATTATATTTATGCAAGCAAGCTTGCATGATCTTATGCTTATGGCTTGGCGCTGAACAGTAACGTTTTTTCAAGCCCTCTCATATTCCGTCAGATAAGAACGGGTCTTTTCGATCATTTCCTCAAACATGGCCCGGATTTCATTCAAAGGCAGGCGGACCAGCGGATCACTGACGAATGCCCGGAACACTTCCTCTTTGTCTCTGTTCATACAGCCGGAAACGATCACTTCCTGCTCCGCCGCGACACGTCCAACCAAGGGCAGGATGGCCTCCGGCAGCGCCCCTGCCATGACCGGCTGAACGCTGTCCGCGCGGAAAGCCGCATTGGTCTCGACGACCGCTTCTAAAGGAAGATTCGGGATCTGACCCATATTCGGAAGATTCACGTTGGTCACCAGATCCCCCAGACCCAGCAGAGCCCGCATTTGGTTCACGCCTTCTTCTCCGGTATTATTGATCTTAAAAGTCTCCTCCCCGGATACCAGACGCTGGCTTCTGGCCAGGCGGTTCTTCAGGTCTTCTTTCCGCCAGCTGACCGGCGTCAAGGCGAACTTCCAGTCTGCAACGGTCTCAGGATCTTTCAGATACCAGTCACCCGGGCAGAATTCAGCCAGATGTCTGTCGCCAGCTGCGGCGATCGCGCCATAGCGCAGGAAGAGGTCGAATTTGACCTTCTCCAGGCAGCCGAAATAGTCGGAGCTGGATACCCAGTTGCCCTCATGGGCTCTGGGTACGCCGGTCTCGCGGTATTTCTCCGCATAAGCCTTATACAGCGGGAACAGATCTGTATTCCGATACTGAGCTTTGGTCAGCCAGGTGAAATGATTGACACCGACCACATTGACTTTGATCTCATCCCTCGTCGCTTCGATTCCGCACTCATTTTTCAGCATCTCCTGCAGGACCTTCTGCGTGCCGAACACTTCGTGGCAGCATCCGAAGGCTTTGATCTGCGGGAAGGTTTTGTACAAAGCACGCACGCAGACCGTCATCGGATTGGTGTAGTTGATGACCCAGGCGTTCGGGCAATACTCCTGGACCGCCTTCGCGATCACCTCCATCATGGGGATGGTGCGCATAGCGCGAATGATGCCGCCCGGGCCGGAGGTATCGCCGACAGACTGATAGATCCCGTATTTTTCAGGCGTATGAACATCCGATTCCATTTCATCGAAGGTACCCGGCAGGATCGAGATCACGACGAAATCCGCGCCGCAAAGCGCTTCTCCGATCGTTTCGACCGCTTTGTATTCCCAGACGGACTTGGCTCCTTCCACGTCCCGGATCCGGTTTCCGATGATCTCGTTATTCTTAGCCGCTTTCAGATCGATATCATACAGATATACGGTCCCGCTCATGTCTTCTGCCGAAGCCAGATCGCTCATCAGACCCCAGGCCCATCCCCTGGATCCCCCGCCGATATACGCGATATGGACGTTTTCTGCTTTGTTTTGATTCCAATTCATTTATTGTCTCCTATTGCCAAGGAATCCTCTACCGCAATGCCGCACTTCCTGGCAAACTTCAAACCGTTTTGATACAATATATCATCTTCAAGCGCTTCCGGCTGATGCGCGTCCACGCCGATGACCGCCTTACAACCCTCTTCTGCCGCGATCCGAAAGAAGGCTTCATGGGGATAGGCCCGGTGTCCCACCATACCCAGAAGATTGATCTCCAGAAGCTGCCCCGTTTTGCGCGCGGTTTTGGCTACCGGACGCATGATCCGGTCATAAGCTTCATCCGAACCCCTGAAATCCGGCAGATCCGGATGCGCCAGGTACAGGAAATGACCGCTTTCCATGCCGGCCATGACACGATCCGCATACGCGCGCAAAAGATCCTCGGAATCCGAAGTCCGTCCCGCATAATTGCTTTCATGCTCTACATCCAGGAAATGCTGGCCCTCGATCAGATACTCGCATGGATAATCATCCAGGAAGGCCTTCAGCCGATGAAACCCTTCCGGGTCATACTCCGCCTCGAATCCGATGTGGATCTCGATCCGATCCTTATATTCTTCTTTCAGCGAAAGGAGAGTCTCAAAATAGTTTTTTGTCTCTTCCAACGCCATACGCATGCCAGAACGATGTCCATCCAGGAAGGGATACGGCGTATGGTCCGAAAAACCCAGGATCTTATACCCTCCCCGAATGGCTGCTTCCAGATATTCGCGTTCGGTACCTTTGGCATGCTGGCACCTGGTCGTATGGGTATGATAATTAAAACGCATAACTATTTTCTTTTTCCTTTCCAGGGAGAACGAGGTCCGCTATGATGGGGTCATGGTCCGAAAGAAACAGTCCGTTCCTTTTTTCATGCAGCAGACGCACCTTTTCGATGCGCCATTCCCGGCTGGCCAGGATATAATCGATCTTTTCAGGCTTTTCCAGGCGTTCATAATCATGGAAAGTACCGCCCAGATCCGCGGATACATCGATAAAATGCGGGCAATCCATCAGACTTTTGAGCTCATCCGCCTTGGGCAGCGCATTAAAATCACCTGTCAAGACGGTTGGCATAGGCCTGAGCTCCTGCTTTTTATAATATGCGTCCAGGAACTGTTCGGATTCCAGCTGTCTGGCCCTGATCCCGATGTGATCGGTATGCATGTTCATGACCCTGAATGGCTGCCCGCCTTCGATAGGCATCAGATCACAAGACGTAAACACGCGCGGGCATTCGCTTTGATCGCCCCCATAAGTACTGCCGGCTACGGCCGGTGTGGGCGAGAGCATCTCGGTAGAAACCCTCTCGATCAGGAACCGGCTTTGCCGCACGCAGATCCCGCATCCTTCTCCCAGATGGTCCGCCTCACGGCCGCCGCCCAAAAAGACGTACCCGGGCATGCGTTCGATCATAAGGCCACGCATGTAAGGCGTCATCTCCTGAAAACCGACCACATCCGGCTGCAGCGCGTTCAAAGTGTCGCACAGAAAGTCCGCGCGGTATTTGAATTGCTGTTCTTTATCATATTCCGTCTGTGTACGGATATTGAAACTCATGATCCGATACATATTCATGGTGTATCCACTCCTGGTTTGAAAGATTTCGGCTAACATTATATGCCGAAAGCGTTCAAAAGGCAAGTCATAAACTCATTCGATCCTCATGTCCAGGTGATATCCGGACTGAATGCTGAACAGAATGGTATAGCGGCCTTTGGTCAATTTGAGGCAGGTATCCTTTTCATGCAGATCCGTAGACGTCCCTTCATAGATCATGTTCCCTTCCTCATCGACGATGCGCAGCGTGGCCGGTTCCGAGGCTGTAAGCTCCAGATCCATGTAATAATAATCTTTATATCGGATCTGGAAAGAACTGTATTCGTCATCTACGATCGGTTCTGAAACACTGCTTGCGTCACTCTGCAGCTGGAAATAAGGTCTTCCTTCTTCCAGCACTATGAATGCTGCGCTTCCCAGGATGATCACCGCAAGGAAGACCGGTATGAAGAATTGACTGCCCTTTCTCTTTTTCTCCGGATCCGAGTCTTTCATGATGTGGCAGCCTCTTAACAGAACAACGCTTTCGATCGCGAAAGTCAGCATCATGATCAGACGCGGAAGATCCGGTCTGAGGATCATCCGGACAGCCTGAATGAGTGCCATGGCACCTGTCACCAGGCCTATGATCATAGCCAGACGCACCCACCGCATGTTCATTTCTTTCAAGGATTCCCTGTCCGTAAAGATCTCATACTCCTCTTCCGGAAGTGAGGGATCGTACAGCTTTCTGAAATAATGCCATCCATTGAATGTGGAATTGATATATTCCCATCCCTGTTCCCGGAAAGTCTCCAGATACCGGCCAATATCCCGGATCTTCCGATAATCCATCTGATACCTGTACTGGATTTCGGGATTCTTCTCAAACCGGCTGTGGAAGCATCCGCCTCTGACCAGCTGCCATCCTTGCTCCGAAGCCTGGTTCAGTTCTTCGATCTCCTGCTCATAATTCCAGGCCGCGTAAGCTTTCCATGAATTCTTGTATTTTTTCGTCATCTTAAACTCCCTCCGCATTGGTGAGCATTCTTTTAAGCCTGCTGATCTCTTCTCTAAGAGCATCACGTCCGCTGTCTGTCAACCGGTACAGCCTTCTGCGCTCTACCCCCGGCTCATTGGACATGATCTCCTGGATCCATCCCTTTTTCATCATATTTCCGGTGGCTCCGTACATGGTCCCGGATCCGATCTTGACCGCTCCGCCGGAAAGCTGTTCCGTCATCTGCATGATACCATAGCCATGGTTGGCTCCTTTCGCCAGACAAAGCAGGATATAATAATAGCTTTCTGACATTGGTTCGCTTTTCTTCAAGTATATCGCCTCCTGATATGTCGTCTTACGATATATATCATATCACGACATATGTCGCCTGTCAACATATTAATTAAAAAAAATAAAAAAAGAACCGCGGATCTATTTCCGCGGCTCCCTTCGGGCTGTCAATAATGGAGATGATGGGAATTGAACCCATGTCCGAAAGTCCCTCCACTCGAGGCTCTACTATCATAGCCTATGTATTAAGTTTTCAGAAGACCGGCCCCACAGGCAGGGTCTTGATCTTCCGTAGCTCTTAAGGATCTTCCGCTCTCCGAAAGCGCGGATCGCGAAGTAGCCCGCTCTGATGGGCCGAAACACAGACCGCGGGGCGCCTATGTCCGGCAGCCGCCTAAACTAAGGTTAAGCAGCGTAAGCTAATTCGTAAGAATTATTGTTAGCGTTTATATTTAGGTCCGGTTTTTAACGTGGCCTGGGCCACGGATAGCTCTTCAAGCTTCAACGACCCCCGTCGAAACCTTGACATCCCCTAAATGAATGAACTTCGCTAACTGTGCCGTGAGTATACTCTTTTTATGTTGTTTTGTCAAGCTTTACAGCTGGACCGCCTCATCCAGGACCTTGCGCAAGGTCTTTTCGGAATTCCTGAGCTTTTCATATTCAGCCGCGCTTAAGCGGATCGGGACCATGGTCTCAACACCGTTTTTGCCAACGATAGCCGGCATGGATAAGGCCACCCCTTCCACTCCGTAATTGCCATGCTGGATAGCGGAAACTGGCAGCACGCTCTTCTCATCCCGAATGATCGCTTCACAGATGCGGCGCACCGACATGGCGACTCCATAGTAGGTAGCCTTCTTCTTCTGGATGATCTCATAGGCGCTGTTCTTGACATCATCCGCGATCTGCTGCATAGCCTCCTCATGCTCATGATGGCCGCGCATCTCACAGAAATCATGGACCGGAACGCCGGAGATATCCAGACTGCTCCACGCTACGAATTCACTGTCCCCATGCTCGCCGATGACAAAGGCATGTACATTGCGGGAATCGACATCCAAATGCTCTCCCAGCAGATACTTCAAGCGTGCGGTATCCAGGACCGTACCCGAACCGAACACGCGGTTCTCCGGGAACCCGCTGAGACGGGCGGCCGTATAGGTCAGAATATCGACCGGATTGGCCACGATGAGCAAGATCCCGCTCTGATTGTATTTCGCGATCTCCGGAATAATGGTCTTGAATATGCCGACATTCTTTTTCACGAGATCCAGACGTGTCTCACCCGGCTTTTGTCCGGCGCCGGCCGTGACAACGATGATGGACGCATCAGCAAGATCCTCATAGGTTCCGGCATAGATCTGCATAGGTTTGGCAAAAGGAAGGCCATGACTGATATCAAGCGCTTCTCCCTCCGCTTTGTCCTGATCGGCATCGATCAGCACCATTTCGGAAAACATCCCACTTTGCATCAGGGCGAAAGCCGATGCGGCTCCTACGAACCCACACCCTACAATGGCAACTTTTCTATCATTGATCTGCGGCATATGGAAGATCCTTTCTTAAAAATCTAAAGGGTCTATGAAAACTCATAGACCCTTGTACGAGCGCGAGACGAGATTCGAACTCGCGACCCTCGCCTTGGCAAGGCGATGCTCTACCACTGAGCCACTCGCGCTTGTTCCTCAGAACGTTTAATATTATACTACGGTCCTGAGAAAAATGCAATACCCTTTTTTAAAATTATTAGTTGCCATTCCGTACCTAGCATTATGATCAAACATGTCGGCCCAGATTCCAGCCTCCAAGATAAAAGAAAAGGTCTTCGGACGGGAAAGCCTGAAGCAAGGCATACGTCCCCTGACCGGGCATCCATCTCCAGTAGCTGTCTTTGGGAAGCGAAAGCAAGGTCAACGTGATCTGCACGACGGAAGCCGCATGACCCGCGATCAGGATCTTCGCGTCCGGAGCTGTCTCCTTCACTATATTCCGGATTCCTTCTTCCACCCGTCCGGCCACATCATAATAACTTTCCGCGCCGCCTACCCGCGCCTTCCAGTCCCGTTCATAGGCTTTGGCGCCTTCCGGATCTGACTTTTCCACCTCAGCCCAGGTCTTACCTGTCCACGTTCCAAAGTCCATCTCTTTCAGCCATTCACAAAGCTCCGGAGCCTTGTCCGGCGCAAGGATCCTGGCCGTTTCCACAGCCCGGATCAATGGCGAAGAAAGGACTCTGTCCCAGGTGATCCCTTCCAGATAAGGCTTGACTGAACGGATCTGGCTGCGGCCCGTCTCGTTCATCGGGATATCCGCCTGACCGGAAAACCGTCCTGTCAGATTATGATCTGTCTGCCCGTGCCGCACTAAATAGATGTCCATTCTTCTCCTCCTCAGATGAAAGCCGCAAACAGAACGGCCGCCATCAGCATCACCGCTTCTTCCAGTTCCAGGGTAGCTCCAAGTGTATCGCCCGTCATGCCTCCGATCTTGTGATAACAGATCGCCCGGATCATGAAAGCGCATAACAGCCCGCTGATGAGCAAGACCGGCGCGTAATACCAGGAGACCAGACTCAGCAGGATCCCTGAAATAAGCGCTGCCGGAAGGCAGATCGAGCTCTTATGGCTGAAAAACAGGCCGCCAATGCCCTCTTCCCTGGCATACTTCGAAACATAGATCATGAGGACCATGGTCATGCGGGAGAGGATCGGCACTGCGGCGATGACGCCATAAGCGATCCATCCGCTCTCATGTGTAAACAATTCCATGATGAGGGCTGCCTTAACGATCACTTCTCCTACGATGGCGATCACGCCAAACGTACCGATGCGGCTGTCTTTCATGATCTCCAGCATCCGCTCTTTGCTGCGATGGCTGCTGAGTCCATCGATCGTATCTGCCAAGCCGTCCATGTGCAGGCCGCCCGTCAACGCGATGTCGAACAGAACGACGAGGATCCCGGCCGTAAGAGGCGTAAAGACTCTCAGAAGCAGCCATAGGACCCCGGCATCCAGCAAGCCGATGATACAGCCGGCCAATGGGAAGAACTTGAGACTTCGGGCAAACATATCGTCCTCGCCCTCGATCATCCACGGCAGATACAGGCGCGAGAGGAACTGCAGACTCAGGATAAAATGTTTCATTTCCGGCCTCCTTTAACATAGACCGGGATCCCGCTCACCATGAGCGTGACATCGCTCAAAGCCCCTGCCAGGATCTGATTGGCACGTCCGGCCATATCCCGAAACAGTCTTCCCAGGACGGTATCCGGAACGATACCCATGCCCACTTCATTCGTCACGACGATCACGTGACAGTGTGCTTTCTGGATCCCGTCCGCCAAGGCCTGTGCTTCCTTAACGGCCATCTCTTCCAGTTCCTTCTTCTGCTGCTTGGTTAACGTATCCGGGTCTTGCATCCCGATCTCATCGAACAGGCGGCCATTCAGCAGCATCGTCAGGCAGTCCACCAGGATCGTTTCATACTGCTCTCCCCGGGCAGCGATCACTGCGCCAAGGTCCTGATAGCCTTCATAGGTATCACATGACGCGGGCCGGCTTTCCTGATGTTTTCTGACCCGTACCGCCATCTCCTCATCCCAGACCTTGGCGGTGGCCACATATAAAACGCGGCCTTCCGGGCTCAGCTCTTTGGCCAGTTCCTGCGCATAACGGCTCTTGCCGCTCCTGGCTCCGCCTGTCACAAGCATTTTCGTATACATTATTACTCTGCTTCCTCCCGAATATCGACCAGGAAATCTCCCGAATCCTGCACATCCTCGAACGAGGCCATCTCATTATTGATCGCCGCCGCGCACGACAGCAGGAAAAACATCATGGGACAGCCGCTTCCTTCTCCGAGCCTCATGTTCAGATTCAACACAGGCGTCAGTCCTGTTTTTTCGATCATGAAACGATAGGCCGGCTCCGCCGAGTAATGAGACGCGAACAGATATGGCAGCACATCCGGATCCAGCTTCCAGGCTGCGTAGGCCGCCGTCATGCTGATCATGCCATCTACGACTGCCGGCACTCCGGCTCTGGCGGCTTCCAGATAAGCCCCCGCCATGGCCGCGAT
>ONBQ01000127.1 GCA_900316145.1 uncultured Eubacteriales bacterium | reverse complement strand
CTTTTATTCTCATCCTGTAGGGCCTTGGCACTGTACGGGACAGGTTCTTAATAATAAAAACCATCAGGTAACGACTGATGCGGGGCAAGCCGTTTTGAATCACTATGTTGTTTCACAGCCCCTGTTTTTTGCGTGGCGCGGTGTTACTTTACGGTAAGAGTCAGTGTCTCTTCACCAAAGGCAGAATGAATGGCAAGCGTTGCCTCGCCGGGCTCCAGACCGGCCCGAAGCACGAGGGTCGCCTTGCCGTTCCAGGTCATGCGGCGTCCGGTGCCGAAATTTTCCGGCGTGCAGGGGTTGTTGGAGCCAAAACCCTCCAGGACCGCGGCGCCTGTTACATCAGCGGTCAGTTCGACATCCTCATCATAGACCCTGCGGCCTTCCGAGTCGACCAGGGTAGCGGTGACGTAAGTCAATTCCATGCCATCCGAGATTAGCTGAGTTCCGTCAGCCTCCAGCAGAACGCCGCAGGCATGGCCGGTCGTGACGATCGTATCTTCGCAGACGGGCTGCCCGTTTCGGTAGGCGACGGCTTTCAAGGTGCCGGGTTCGTAGACGACTGTTGCGTAGAAGATCATTTCTTCCGGCTCGGAAGTGGCTTTCAGTTCTCCATTGACGTAGAATTCCACCTTGTCACAATCCGCATAGGCTTCGATATCGATCGGCTTGCCGATATATTCTTCAGGGTAGGTCCATAACGGGCGAACATCATGCCAGTGGAAGCCGGTGCCCATGACCTTCTTGCCGGCATACTGCGGATGCGCGGTGAACAGATGGATGCCGGAGTCTTTGCCCCAGATGACGGCGCGGTAATAGGAGCGGGGCAGGCGTTCGCCATCCAAAGCCAGATCGCCCTGATAGCAGGAAAGCCAGGGCCAGCCGGCCATCAGACCGGTCTTCTCTTTCTCTTCCTCCCAATAGGAGCGGCCGGCGCCTGCTTCACCCAGATTGTCATGCGCGGTCCACATGAAGTCACCGACGACGTGATCATTGCCAAATACCGCGCATCGGTTGCCCCAGGCATCGATGCCTTCTGTTTCGGTGCCTTGCAGGACTTTGTTCGGGAAAAGCTTGTGGAACTGCTCATAATTGCGGAAGCTGTAGTTCAAGGAAACGATGTCCAGATTGCTGATCATGGAGATCCAGCGGCGGTTCGTCTCCTCTTCGTTGGCATAAGGATCGATGCGGGCCGGCGGGCCGCCGGGGCCTCCGGGGAAGCCGTCGCAGGTCATGTTCTTGGGCAGGAACATGCCACCGCAGGTGACGAGACGGGTCGGATCCAGTTCGCGGATCCAGTCAGCCTGGGTTTTCATCCAGTATTCGCAGTTGGAATAACCGTTGGCTTCCTGGATCTCATTGCCAAAGGACCAGCAGTAAACGCTGGGATGGTTGCGGTCGCGGCGTACGGTGTATTCGATATCTCGTTTCCACCAGTCTTCGAAGAACAGGTGATAATCATTCTGGTTTTTGCCGGTGCGCCAGCAGTCGAAAAACTCATCCAGGACCAGCATGCCAAGACGATCACAGGCATCCAGCAAAGCGTCGGACGGCGGGTTGTGGGCGGTGCGGATCGCGTTAAAACCGGCCGCCTTCAGGTTGCGGATCTTGCGTTCCTCGGCGCGCGGAAGAGCGCGGGCACCCAGAATACCGTTGTCGTGATGGATGCATCCGCCGTACAGGGTGATAGGCCGGCCGTTGATCTTCATGCCTCCCGATGCGGAAATGGTGATCTTGCGCAGGCCGACTTTTTTGCAGGTGATGTCCGGTTCCATGCCCTCCGCCTGGACTTCGATCTTGATATCGTACAGATCAGGCGTCACATCATCCCACAGCTGAGGATGCTCTACAGAAAGGAAAAGCTCTGTGTCAGTCGTATGGCGGCCGGCAGCCACAAGAGTCTTTTCGGCGGAAGAAACAGGCTGACCGTCAATGGAGAGAACGACGGATACGGTTACGGTCCTGGTTTCACTCAAAGAGTTGGTGACGGGGACTAGAACCTTCACTACAGCCCTCTCTTTTTCAACGACAGGTGTGGTGATGAACAGATCCCGGGGATCCAGATAGACCGGTTCACCCACCCAGACGGTGATATTGCGGAACAGGCCGCCGCCGGAGTACCAGCGTGAAGAAGGCTGCATCGTCTGTGTCGTGATATCCAGGGTATTGGCCAGGTCAGAACGCAGCAGATCGGTGATATCCAGGGTATAGGGGGTGTAGCCGTAAGGATGCTGGCCGATGCGGTCCTGGTTCAGGATGATCTCCGTGAACATATAGGCGCCGTCCAGGTTCAGCAGAACACGCTTGCCCTCCCAATCGGCAGGCTTTTCGAATACTTTTGTGTACGTGGCAAAATGATTGCCGGTAAAACCGACCTTGGAACCGCCCACGGCATCTTTGCTGCGGGGCAGATCCAATACAAAATCATCCGGCAGGCTGACGGGAACGGTATTTGGATTCTTTTCCCAGGGCAGGACTTGACCAAGAGAGCGTTCCCATCCGAAGTTGAAGGATACAGGTTGCATAGGATCAGATTCTCCTTTCATTGAACTATGTATATTGTACGCCGAAGAGATGTACGGAACAATGCCCGAACAAGTGAAAAAATAAGAAAACTGTATCCGAATCCGATATTTATTGCCTGTTGTGGACAAATATGATATCCTAAAGGTATCAAAAGAAGAGGAGTAAGGAAATGCAGGAGTGGGAAGAAGTTCGTCGGGAGAGCAGCCATTTTTCTCTTTCCTATATGGAGATCCAGGCAGGGAAAGACGTTCGTTTTTCCCTTGTCGGCGAAGAACTGCCAATGCCAGGCCGAAGGAAGAGAGAACTGCATCATCACTCTCATTTTGAACTGGTGTTTGTAGAAGCCGGAGAATTGGTACAGCATTTTGAGAATGGAAGCTTTCATTATCAAAAAGGAGATGCATGCCTCCTGAATCGAAATACCATGCATCTGGAAGGGTTTGAGAGTGATTGTAAGCTGTATTTCGTGAATCTTCCTCCGGACTTCCTGCTTGATCTGGTGAATACGGAAGAGCCGGCCTTCTATCGCCCGCAATATCAGGGAGGAGAAGTGGCCCGCTTCGTCCAGGAGAACAAGGATACGGAAACGGCGGAATACATGGACCTGGCGGCTGTGCTGGAGAACCGGACGGATACTCACAGAAGGGTCTCAGCGATCCTAAAACAGCTCCAGGAAGATATGGAAAAGTCAGGACCTGGATTCGGGTTTAAGGTCATGGGACAGCTGCTGCAGCTGTTTTCCATACTTGAAGATCCCGGCTGTTATCACGCGTCCCGGATCCGTGTCGATTCACAGCCGGAAACATTCATCTATACTCGCGCGGTAGCCATTTTGGAGGAACGGCATGGCCGCGTCAGCCGAAAGGAGCTGGGAAAAGCCTTAAACTATCATCCGGATCATCTGAACCGTGTCATCAAGCGGCAATGCGGTCTGTCTTTGCGCAAACTGGGACAGCAGATCGCCGTGCGGGAAGCCATACGGCGTATGACAGAGACCGATCAAAGCATCGCGCAGATCATTCAGGACCTGGGGTACACCAACCGAAGTCACTTCTATCGGTTGTTTGAAGAAGAAACGGGAATGAGCCCTGGCGCATGGAGAAATGAACAAAATTACCAAAATAGATTGCAAAATCAGTCTGATATGATATAATATTCACAAGAAGACATCTTTCTTCTGAATCAACTGGAAAGGACTGACGTTTATGAAAATCAACTTCACAGCCAAACAGCTTGAGATGACAGATAGCTTGCGGGATTACGCAGAGAAGAAAGTAGGTAAGATCGAAAAATATCTGAGATATGAGCCGGAGGCTCAGGTCACCTATTCAAGAGAAAGGGAGCGCATGACCGCTGAAGTCACACTGAAGAGCGGTGGACGCACCTATCGCGCCAGCCAAACTTCAAAAGACATGTATGCTTCTATCGATGCCTGTGTAACAGCCATTGAGCGGCAGATCCGCAAGAACAAGACCCGTTTGGCCAAGAACCTCAGAGAGGGTGGTATCGAGGACATCGCGGCCGGCATTCCTGCTGAGGAATCGGTCGAAGAGGAGGCCTTCGATGTGGTACGTGTCAAGCGCTTCGACATCAAGCCCATGACTGTAGAAGAAGCCATTCTGGAAATGAACCTGCTCAATCACCAGTTCTTCGTATTCCAGAACCGCAATGAGGATAATACCTTTGCCGTGGTCTATAAGAGAAACAATGGCGGCTACGGTTTGATCGAAAGTGAAGAATAAAAACTGCCCGTCCATAAAGCAATACGGGGGTGTGAAATGATTTCTTATTGAAGCGAAGGCCAACTGGCTCTGCCAGGAGGCCTTCGTTTTGTGTTAATATACCTGATATCACTTGCATTTTTATTCTCATCCAGTAAGGCTTCGGCTCTATACGGGATAGATTTAAATAATACAAACCATCAGGTAACGACTGAGTGCAGGGCAAGCTGTTTGAATCACTAAGCTGTTTCACAGTTTGGTGCTGAACTGTAACGATAAAAAAATTAAATTTTCCTATTGACATTTGGATCAGATGTCAGTATAATCCCTTTAAACCGATGAAGGAGAAAAGTACTTAGCGACTTAAGGTCACAGCGAGCGACGGATGGTGGGAGCGTTGCACGGGCGGTGCTAAGGAATGGTTTCCTGAGGGCGACTTGAAAGCGGCCGGCAGTTCCATTTTGGAGACCGCAAGTAGGGAAGACGGAGTATCCCTCTGTTAACAAAGGACGCTGCATGATAGTGCGGTTAGAGTGGGCATCGATATAGATGTCAAGCGGGGTGGCACCGCAGGAGAAGTTTATGATTCCCCTGTCCCAGCATGTTGCATGGGACAGGGGATTTTTAATTGTCCGGACTGTCCTTCAGGCTTAGAGCGGTTTTAGCGCTCCCAATAAGAAAAAGGAGAAAAACAATGGCTGAAAAGAGAGTCATCCAGACCGAGGAGAAGAAAGGTCTGCAGGTATCGGACATCATTTTGATCGCAGTGCTGCTGGCGGCAGGCGCCGTGCTGAAGTATTTCGCAGGCTCCATCATCAACTTCTTCGGCATGAAGCCGAACTTTATCATCGCGATGTATTGCCTGGCTATTCTGCTGATCCGGCCCAAGTTCCTGGAATGTGTCATCATTGGCCTTCTGGCCGGCGCGATCTGCCAGGTGCTGCCTGGCACGCCCTATATCAATTTCATCAGTGAGCTGCTTGGCGCTATCGTCATGGGCCTTCTGATCAAGGTCCCGATGAAGGCCGGCAAGTTCGACCTGAATCCGATCGTGGCCACATTTATCAGTACGGTAGTCAGTGGCGCGACCTACACCATCTGCCTGTTCCTGTTCATGCATTATGAACTGAGCGCGATGGCCGCCTACGTTCCGATCGTGCTTTGCACGGCTGTGATCAACGCCATCATCGTACAGCTTCTGTATCTGCCGCTGAAAGCGGTCCTCAAAAAGTAACAAGGAGTAACGACCATGATCCTTATGCAGGATTTTTCCTTTCAGTATGCTTCCGGCAAGAAAAACGCGCTGGAGAACATAGACCTGACGATCGCGGACGGTGATTTCGTCGGCATCATCGGCAACAGCGGCGCCGGAAAAACGACATTGACTTACGCAATCAATGGCATCGTCCCTCATTACTACAGTGGAGATTTCTACGGCTCCGTCGTGGTCGATGGTATGGACACAGTGGAATCCAAACCGGAAGAGCTGGCCATGTCCGTGGGCAGCGTGTTCCAGGATGTGGATGCCCAGATGGTCGCGTCCATGGTGGAAGATGAGATGCTGTTCGGCCTGGAGAACTTCGGGATCCCCCATAGCGAGATAGAGGAACGCTTGTCTGAGGCTTTGGAGCAGGTGGGCATCGCGGATCTTAGGTACCGTGAGCTGGAATCCTTAAGCGGCGGGCAAAAGCAGAAGGTAGCCGTTGCTGCTATCATCGCGCTTCGGCCGTCCATCATCGTGCTGGATGAGCCGACCGGAGAGCTGGACCCCAGAAGCAGTGAGCAGATCTTCCAGCTTTTGAAAAAGCTGAATGAGACCTACGGAACGACGATCGTGGTAGTGGAACAGAAGATCGGTCTGCTGTGCCGCTATGTCAAACGTCTGGTGCTTTTGGAAAAAGGCCGGATCATGCTGGAAGGACCGGTACGCGAAGTGCTGAAGCAGGCAGATGTGATGGAAAGCATCGGCATGCATGTGCCACGTGTCGTATCCTTGCATAAGGAACTGGTAAATAGAGGCCTTTATGACGGACCGGCGCCGATCGGCCTGGAGGAAGCGAAGGCGATGACAGAGGAGGTGCTGGCATGATCCGATTTGAGAATGTTTCTTTCGGATACAAGGAAGAGATCAGCATCATCCGCGACGTCAGCTTCCATGTGGAAAAAGGTTCCATTACAGCTGTCATCGGCGCCAATGGAGCCGGCAAGTCCACGATGGCCCGCCTGATGCGAGGCCTGGCCCGGCCGGACAAGGGGCAGATCCTTCTGGACGGAGTGGACCTTAAAACCATGAAAGCAAGCGCTTTGGCCGCTCAGATCGGCTATCTGTTCCAGAACCCGGACCGTCAGATCTGCAAAAACACGGTCAAGGAAGAACTGGAATTCAGTCTGGAACATACGGTCCAGGATCCGGAGCGAAAAGAAGCGCTGATCCAGGAAGTGCTTACGGCGCTGGATCTGGACCCCGAGGCGGAACCATTCCTCTTAAGCCGCGGGGAGCGTCAGCGGGTGGCCCTGGCCTCCGCATTGGTACATAAGCCGGAGCTGCTGATCCTGGATGAGCCAACGACAGGTCTCGATTATAAAGAGTGCACCCAGATCATGGAATATGTAGCCGGGCTGAACCAAGAAGGCATGACGGTCGTCATGGTCTGCCATGATATGGAAGTCGTGCTGGATTATTCTACCCGCGTGATCGTCATGACCGACGGCCATGTGATCGCGGAGGGACAGACGAAAGCTATTTTCCAGAATCAGGACACTTTGCGCAAGGCTGCGCTTCTGCCGCCCCAGATCATTGGCCTTTCCCAGATGATGGGAGAAGGGTTCGAGGGCATCAGTACCGTGGCGGAGATGGCGGATGCCATAGAAAAGAAAGCTAAAGGGGGTGCCGAGAAATGAAAGGACTCATGAATTATTTTCCCGGCAATACCATCCTGCACCGGCTGGATCCGCGCACTAAGATCCTGTTTCCTTTGATGATCTGCATCGTGTGCTTTGCCACGGACAATGTTTATGTTCTGTTAGGGATCCTGGTGCTGGATCTTATGATCGGCCTCATCGGAGGGATCTTCCGACAGGCACTCAGGCTATTAAAAAGTCTGCTCAAGATCGCGGCCTTCCTGTTTATTCTGCAGATGCTGGTCGTTCGCGATGGAGAGGCAGTCTTTCACATCTTTGGTCTGGCGATCACGGATGAAGGCCTGATGACCGCCTTGACAGGGGCCCTGCGCCTGATCGATATCACGCTGCCTCTGGCGCTGATGATCTCCCTGACGCAGATGTCGGACCTGGCCAACGCCTTGGTCAGCCGGTGGCACATCCCCTATAAATACGCCTTCGCGGTCACGTCCGCGATCCGTTTCATCCCGGTATTTTCATCCGATATGCAGACGATCATGGAAGCGCAGACAGCCCGCGGCGTAGAGTTTGATACCAAGAACTTTTTCCGCAAGGTCGGACTGATCGTGCCGCTGTGCGTGCCGCTGCTGATCTCCTCTGTAAAGAAGATCGAGACGGCGGCCATGGCGGTGGAACTGAGAGGCTTTAACCTGAGAAATAAAAACAGCAGTTATAAGCAGGCTCAGTTTCGCCTCCCCGACCTGATCACACTCCTGATCGGAGTCGGATTGATCGTTTTGGGATTCGTTTTGTAAGGATCTGGTTGTTATAATAACCGGCCATTCAGGCCGGCTTTTTTCTTGTCAAGCGGTGCATTCGATGGTATAATAGGCAGGATTCAAAAGATTTGAGGTAAACGATTTGAGAAATATCATCAGGATCCTGGCGCCTGTTCTAATGATCATGGTGCTGGCCGTCACGATCCGTGTCATAACCCGTCCTGCCGTAGAGCCGCCATCACCCAAGGAGGCAAGCGAAGAGACGGAAGAAAATACAGAAAAGGAACCGGAGGCAACCGAATCTTCGCAGCCGGAGACGCCTTCCGAACCGGCGGAGACGCAAGAGGAAGACTCTTCGGAAGATCCGGAGGAGGAGGCACCTGCCGGAGGACCGATCATCACTTTTGCAGCAGCAAGGGTGGAGCTGGAAGCCGGCCGCGTGTTTGACCCTGCCGGCAACATCGCATCGGTGACTGATGAGGAAGGAAACGAGCTTTCCCAGGCAGAGACCCTGACGAACGGGACCTATGTCATCGAGATGCCGGACAATATTTACAATGAAGGCACCTATAAGATCCTTGTTCATGCCATGGATCAGGAAGGCGCGAAGGCAACGAAGTCTTATGACCTCAAGGTTTTCTACTATCAGATGCCGGAGGTGCAGGAGGCAGTATCCTGGTATATCCGAGTCAACCGGGCGTTGAACACTGTCACGGTCTATGAGAGAAATGAAGACGGCACCTATGGGGAACCCTTCAGGGTCATGGAGTGCTCCAGCGGTGGGCTGAAGACGCCGCTGGGAACCTTCAGTACCACGGATCAGTATGAATGGCGTCCATTGGTCAATCATGTCTACGGGCAGTATTGCACCCGCATCACAGGCCAGATCCTCTTCCATTCGGTGCCGTACTATACAGAAGATCCGTCAGATCTGGAATCTGAGGAATTCAATAAACTGGGCAATGACGCGTCGCAAGGCTGCATCCGTCTGCGCGTCTGTGATGCCAAATGGATCTATGATAACTGTCCTGCCGGAACCGTGGTCGAGATCTATGATGATACCGAAACGCCGGGGCCGCTGGGAAAACCGGATTCCGTTACCATCGACCTGAGCAGTGAATACAGTGGATGGGATCCGACCGATCCCAAACATCCATTGAATAGTGAGGAGTGAAGAAGGATGAAATCGTTTGAAACCTTTTTATCGGCTTCGCCGGTATGCTTCTTTGCCGTAGCAAACCTTCAGAAAATGTTTGAAGAGGCCGGATTCCGCAAGCTGCCTTTATATGAGGAGTGGAAAGTGGAAGCGGGCGGAAAATATTTTGTTACGGTAGGGGATTCCAGCATCTATGCCTTTGTCCTGCCGAAGGATCTGGCCGCTGTGAAGGAGCCGCGCTATCGCATGATCGGCGCGCATACCGATCAGCCGGGCTTCCGCATCAAGCCGTCCAAGGAGATCCATCAGAATGGCTATGCCAAGTTAAACGCGGAAGTCTATGGAGGCCCGATCTACAATACCTGGCTGGACCGGCCGCTGTCGCTGGCCGGCCGTGTCACGCTCAAGAGTGAAGATGTGTTCCATCCGCAGATCCGCTATGTGGATCTGAAAAAACCGGTTTTGATCATTCCGAACCTGGCCATCCATATGAATCGGAAAGTGAATGAGGGAGAGGCTCTTAACCCTCAGGTCGACCTGCTTCCGATCGGCGGCCTGACAGGGGAAGCGGATGAAAACATGCTTCTGGCAGCGTTGTCAGAGACCCTTGGCGTTGAGAAAGAGGAGATCCTGGATTTCGACCTGTTCACTTATATCGTGGAGGAACCGAAATATGTAGGTTTCCATGAGGAACTTTTCTCCGCCGCCCATCTGGATGACCTGGTCATGATCCATACTGCGGCGAAAGCTTTGCTGGAGGCGGAGCCTAAGACCGGCATCAATGTGTTCTGCGGGTTCGATCATGAGGAGATCGGCAGCCACACCAAGGAAGGAGCCGGTTCCGCGACCTTCTCACTGATCCTGGAGAAAATGTCTCTGGCACTGGGACGCAGTCGGGAACAGCACATCGCCGACCTGATGCAGTCCTTCCTGATCTCCGGCGATGTGGCCCATGCCACCCACCCCAATCATCCGGAAAAGCACGATCCTTATATGACGACCTATCTGGGCAAGGGCCCTGTCATCAAAATGGCTGCCGGGCAGAGCTATGTGACCCAGAGCAGCGATTACAGCGTATTCGAGCAGATCTGCCGCAAGGCCGGGGTACCGGTGCAGAAGTTCACGAACCGTTCGGACGCGCGGGGCGGCTCCACCATCGGACCGATCATCTCCCGCAACATTCCCTGCCGCATCGTGGATATGGGCGTGGCGATCTTGTCCATGCACTCTTGCCGAGAGCTGATGGCTGCCCAGGACTACGAATATACCAAAAAAGCGTTTGCCACGTTTTATAACGAATAAAGAGGAGGTGCCCTTATGCAGCTGACGATTAAAGGAATCCAGGATAGAAAAGCGTGGGAAGAGAGCGGGATCCGCCTGCCTTCCTACGATGTGGAAAAAGCGAGTGCAAAAGCAGTAGAAGCGCCCAGATGGGTCCACTTCGGCATCGGCAATATCTTTCGTATCTTTTTGGGCGGGATCGCCGATGATCTGCTGGAAAAGGGGCTCCTGGACCGGGGCATCACCTGCATCGAAACCTTCGATTACGAGGTAGTGGACAAAATCTACACGCCATATGATAACCTGGCCCTGAGCGTGATCTTAAAAAGCGACGGCACCCGTGACATGAAAGTGCTGGGGTCTTTGGCGGAAGCAGTGAAAGCTTCCGATCGGGCCCGTCTTACCGAAGTGTTCCAAAGCCCGGACCTGCAGCTGGTCACCTTCACCATTACGGAAAAAGGTTACGCTCTGGCAAACGCGGATGGAAGCATTCCACGGTATGTCCAGGCGGATATCGAAAACGGGCCGGAAAAAGGAACCGGCGCAATGGCGGTCGTGACCGCGGGTCTTTTGGCCCGCTTTGAGGCAGGCTGCCTGCCCATCGCCCTGGTCTCCATGGATAACTGCGCGCAGAACGGACGTCTGCTGAAGCGATCCGTCCTGACTATGGCAGAAGAGTGGAAAAAGCGAGGCTTCGTGCCGGAAGAGTTCCTGGAATATATTAATGATGAAGAGACCGTGGCCTTTGACAGCACCATGATCGACAAGATCACCCCACGTCCGTCAGAAGCCATTGCCAAGGACCTGGAAGATCTGGGCCTGGAGAACATGCAGCCCGTGATCACGGAAAAGAGGACCTACATCGCGCCGTTCGCAAATGGCGAGGGACCGCAGTATGTCGTCATCGAGGACCGGTTCCCCAACGGGCGCCCAGCCTTGGAAGAAGGCCCCGGCGTGTATATGGGCAGCTTCGATACGGTCAACCGGTCGGAACGCATGAAGGTCACCGCGTTGCTCAATCCGGTCCATTCCGCCACCGGTCCGATCGGCGTCGTGCTGGGGATCGAGGGCTTTGCCGAGATGCTGCATACCGTGCCGGTCATGCTGAAGATGGCGCGCAAGGTGGCGTACGATGAAGGCCTGCCCATGGTCAAGGATCCGGAGATCCTTTCTCCCAAGGCCTTTGTGGATGAGTTGTTCGAGGACCGGTTCCCGAACCTGTATCTGGGAGACACCAATCTGCGGCTGTCGACCGATGTGTCACAGGGCGTAGGAGTGCGTTTTGGTGAGACCATCAAAGCTTATGTGGAAAAGTATGGTTCTGCCGGACAGCTGACGGCCATTCCTTTGGGCATCGCCGGATGGCTGCGTTATATGCTGGGCGTGGATGACCAGGGAAAACCCTATGAACTGGCGCCGGACCCGATGAATGAGGAGATCACTAAGGCGTTTTCTTCCATTCAATGGGGGCAGCCGGACACGGTGACCGACCAGCTTCAGGGCATTCTGTCCAATGAGAATGTCTTCTATGCAGACTTGTATCAGGCAGGCCTGGGCGAGAAGATCGAATCGATGTTCAAAGACATGATCGCAGGCGAGGGAAGCACCCTTGCCACCATAGAAAAATATATCGGATAAACTTCAAAAGGCTGTCCTTGAGGGATGGCCTTTTTATGCATGAAATAATCGTTTTCTATTGACTTTTTATCTTCTTCCCATTAAACTGGAAAGACAGTCTAAAAAAGACACGCTACTATACAAAAGAGGTTTTGGATATGAAACGTTTAAGTGGAATACTGATGCCTATGAGCTCTCTGCCATCTCCTTATGGGATCGGCACGATGGGCAAGGAGGCATATCGGTTCGTAGATTTTGTAAAAGCGTCCGGGCAGAAGTACTGGCAGCTGCTGCCGCTGGGGCCGACCAGCTATGGTGACAGTCCCTACGCCTCGTTCTCGACCTTCGCGGGCAATCCTTACTATATCGACCTGGACATGCTGGTCGAAGACGGGCTGCTCAAAGAAGAAGACCTGGCCGGCATCAACTGGGGAACGAACCCGGAATATGTGGATTACGGCAAGGTCTATGAAAGCCGCTACACCGTGCTGCGCAAGGCTTTTCAGAACGGCTGGGAAACGTTAAAGCCTGAGATCCGCGCCTTCCGCGAGGAGAATCGCTCCTGGCTGGAGAATTATGCTTTATACATGGCGGTCAAAGCCAATTTCGGCATGATCAGCTGGACCAAGTGGCCGGATGAGGAGATCCGTCTTCACAAGGAAGCGGCTGTGCGCCAATACGCCGAGGCCTTAAAGGATAATGTGGATTTCTACGTGTTCATACAGTATCTGTTCTTTCAGCAGTGGGAGAAGCTGCGCGCCTACGCCCATGAACAGGGCGTGGAATTCATCGGCGATGTCCCGATCTATGTCGCGCTGGATTCGGCCGACGTGTGGAGTGAACCGAAATACTTCCAGCTGGACCAGGACAACATTCCGATCGAAGTGGCCGGTGTCCCGCCGGATCAGTTCACCGATGAGGGACAGCTGTGGGGCAACCCGCTGTATAACTGGGATGTCATGAAAGCGGATGGATACGGCTGGTGGATCCGACGCATCAAAAAAAAAAAAAAACTCTATGATATGATCCGGATCGATCATTTCCGTGGTTTTGAAAGCTACTGGGCGGTTCCAAACGGGGATAAGACCGCGAAGAACGGCAAGTGGCGTCCGGGACCGGGCTTCAGCCTGGTGGGCATGCTGGGTCAGTGGTTCTTTGACCTGAAGTTCATCGCGGAAGACCTGGGCTATGTAGTACCGGAGGTCAAAAAGCTCAGAGAAGATTCCAAGTGGCCGGGCATGTGCGTACTGGAATTCGCGTTCTATCCAGACAGCGATTCTGACTATCTGCCGCATAATATCCGTCCGGACAGCATCTGCTACATGGGCACCCATGACAATGATACCGCGCTGGGCTGGGTCGAATCGCTGGATGAGGAGTCCAGAGAGTTCGCCCGGGAGTACATGCATATCACAGAGGATGAAGGCTGGTGCTGGGGCATGATCCGCACCGGTATGGCGACCTCCTCGCAGTTGTTCGTGGTGCAGATGCAGGATGTTCTGGAACTGGGGCATTATGCGCGTATGAACACCCCGGGCAATGCCGTGGGCAACTGGCAGTGGCGCATGAAAGAGGACGCCCTGACCGACGAACTGGCCGAAAAACTGTACCATTATACCGAGCTTTACCGCAGACTTCCCGAAGTACCCAAGGTGGAAGTAGAAGAGGAAGAGGAAACGGAGCAACAGGAAGAAGCAGAAACGACTTCAAAATAAGAGCAGCCTTGACAAACAGGCGCTCTTTGGAAAGGCGGCGGTCGATCATGAAACTGGCTTTTATCGGGACCGGAAAGATCATTGAGGACGCGCTTGGCGCGGTCACGCCGGTATCCAAACTGGAAAAGACGGCGGTCTTTGCCCGTCCGCACAGCCGGGCTAAAGCCGAGAGGCTGGCCGCGGAGCATGGCATCGCGGAGATCTACACGGATTATACCGAGCTGTTGGAACAGACCAGCGCGGATACGGTCTACATCGGCCTTATCAACAGCGCGCATTATTCCTACGCGAAGGAAGCGTTGCTGCGCGGAAAGAATGTCATCCTCGAGAAGCCGCTGACCGGGTTCGCGGAAGAGGCGGAAGAATTGTACGCCTTAGCGAAGGAGAAGGATCTGTTCCTGCTGGAAGCGATCACCATCATGCATGCGCCAATGTTCTATGAGATGGAAAAGGATCTGGAGAAACTGGGCCCTGTCAGGATGGTCCTGGCCAACTATTCCCAGTATTCCAGCCGGTATGATAAATACCTGGCAGGCCAGGTGCCGCATGCCTTTGATCCGGAGTTCTACGGCGGCGCGCTTTTTGACATCAATATCTACAACGTCTATTACTGCGTAGGGCTGTTCGGAAGCCCGCGTGCAGTCGAGTATTATCCGAATTTTGGACCGAACGGGATCGATACTTCCGGGACGCTGGTCCTGTCCTATGATGGCTTTACCGCGTCTTTGACCGGAGCCAAGGATTCGGACAGTCCCTGCTATGTCAGTGTGCAGGGAGAAAAAGGATGGATGCGCCTGAATGGCAAGCCCAATACCGCGACGGAACTTACGACCGTCTATGTTGAGGGAGAGGCCAAAAACCTTGGCCGGGACGCGGCCGGCGCGATCATTCGCCCGATCCGGACCGATGTCTACAAAGCGCCTGAGCAATTCCACCGCATGACTCAGGAGTTTGAAGATTTCGCGCGCATCATCGAAGAAAAAGACCGCGCGGAGGCCGACCGCCTGGCCAAGATCTCGCTGGAGGTCATGCAGGTCCTGGAGAAAGGGCGGAAAAAAGCCGGGCTCTGGATTGACAGCAACATAAAAAGACCGTGAAGTTTATGCTCCACGGTCTTGCTTTTTGTCTTGACTTATTTCAGGTTCTCATGCAGCCAGCGGCAATCTTCTTCCAGACACTTATCATGCTCATCGTAGAAGCCTTCGCGCTCTACGACCCAGAAAGCATCGAAATCCTGCTCATCCAGGGCGTTTTTGATCTCCTGCCAGTTGATGTTGGATTCCGGAGCGCCCATTTTGCACTGGACATCGAAACGGGAGCTGTTTTCAGCCGCGTGAGCTTTAAAGCCTTCCAGGATCTTCATACGCTCTTCCAAAGGCAGTTCTTTTACATTGGCAAAGGGAGAGCCCATAGGCTTGGAATCATGACGGGAAGCGGGTTTGGGACCGGGGCCAACGACCTTGCTGTTTTCTTTTACATGAATGGAAACAACGCGATTCCGATACTTGCGGATGAAATTCGGGGGATACATGCCGCCGTTCTGCGCCCAGCCGCAATCCAGCTGAATGTAGAACTTGGAGCCGGCATCCAGCAGATGCTCTTCCAGCGTCTTGCCCTCGGTGAAGTAGAATTCCTGGCTGTGGTTGTGATAACCGACCTTAACACCGTACTTCTCACCGATCTCGGCCATCTCTTCCAGGAAAGCGGCTACTTCTTCCGCCTCTTCCTTGCTGTTGAAGGGGGCAGAAGCCCAGATGACGGCTTTGCCGCCCAGATACGCCATCTTCTTGATGATCTCTTCAGAAGGCTCGGCATGGATGGAAGTCACTTCCAGACCGGTCTCTTCAAGCCAGGCCTTTATATCATCCAGATCGTTGTCCAGATCGACCGGCAGCAGCTCTACGGTATCATAGCCAAGGGCTTTGATCTTTCTGAACTTCTCAAGCAGAGTATCACCCAGACCAAGATAACTTTCAATACCGCCGAATGAATAGGTTCCGATTCCGATTTTCATAATGTCCTCCTTGTGATTGAAAAACGAATAAGGGGCTGTGAAAAAAGGCCCTAACGAAAAGAAGGCCAACTGGCTTTGCCAGGAGGCCTTCTTTTGTGTTAGAATAGTTTTGCTAT
>ONBQ01000030.1 GCA_900316145.1 uncultured Eubacteriales bacterium | reverse complement strand
CGTACGCGAGCTTTCATAGCTTCGATGGTCTCTTCTACTTCATCGGGTTCCGGATCGGTTTCCAGAACGTTCTTGATCTTACGGAAGATCATATCTACGACCGGATGATCCTGTACGCTCAGGTTCGCTCTCAGAGCTTCGCACTTCTCAAAGTTGTCCAGGAACAGGTTGAACTGTTCGACCAGCTGGTTGCACAGGATGAAGCGGGCATCCTCTGCTTTCTCCCACATGTAAGTCTCATCCTCAAAGGTCTTGACCACAGCGTCTACGATCGCCGAGATCTCATCATCGAAACGACGGCTGTTCGGCAAAGAATTGTAGTACGCGACCGGGATCTCGAAGAGGCTGGCCTGGCCTTCATGTAGGGTGTCGATCTGGAAATTCTGCAGGTCATTGTAGAATACGGTATCGACATAGTTGGCGTTGCGGACACGGTCCTTCGCGTTCTTCTTATTCTTGACTCTCTGGATATCCTCAACGATGGAGGAGCTGATGTACAGAGAATCCAGGATCTCATAGAACTCATCGCAAAGCGTACCGTTGGAAACGATCAGCTCGGTGTAACGCTCATCGGAATTCTCATACCGATAGACGCGCTTCTTGCCGGCGCTCGCGGAAAGCTTGCGGAAGGTGATGGCGTTGTGCACCAGACCATAGATCATCGCCTGATGGATCTTCATCATCTGCTCGTTCTGGAACTTGAAGTCCATTTCCGGCATGGTAGCCAGGGAATCCCAACGCTTGTCGATATGCGTGGAGATCTGGGTGTTCTTGGTGGAATCCGGGCCGATGTTGCGCGCATAGGAGATATACGCGTTGTGATACAGTCCCGCGTTCTTGACGCCGGTCTCGCTCTCACTGTGGCAGGCGAATTTCTTCAGCTTATCCGGAGTGATGTTGTACAGCGCGTTGAAGAAATGCAGCTCATAACGGGAGATGCTGTCGACGGCCGCCTTGTTGCTGACCTCGATCAGATCATCTACGCGGTAGTTGCGCATATCTCTCAGAGAAGAGTTGTAGGCCGCGCACTGTACCATGCGGTCTTCCTCGTTGCGGATGCTCTGGATGCCGGGAGCCGCCAGGCGCATGCCCTTATCGATGATCTTCTTGATGTAGGTCTCATTGTCCTTATGGGTGACCTGATCGAAGATCTTATCACCCTCTTCGCCATTGTCCTTCTGCTTCTCACGCATCTTGATGCGGGCCTGCAGACGGTTCTCCATAGCGATGGCTTCGATGATGTTCAGGTTGATGGTATCGCAGGTATCTTCTACGCTGTCCTTGAAGTAGCCAAGGATGATGTCATCGAAGATATCGATGCGCTTATCTTCTTCAACGATATCCGCGTTGCGGATCTCGCGCTCGAAAGCGACATTGGCTTTGACCGCGTCAAAGATCTTGGCGTTCAGCTCGGAGCTAAGCAGAGAGCCTTCGGCACTCTGGTTCTTCGTGGTCAGGGCCAGCTCTTCAAGCATGGCACGGCTGGCGCAGATGTTCAGGACAGAGTCGCCCTTGACGAACTTCAACTCATCGACGATATCCTCACGCTTGCGCATAAGAGCCTCGACCTTGTCGCCAAAGGTCTGATAGAACTTCTCATAAGCCTTGGACAGTTCCTTGATGTACTCAGAACCGATCTTGTAGGCTTCGAGTTCAGCAGTCAGTTCGCAGAATTCCTTGACAGCGCGGAAGTAAGCCGGGAAGTGCTTGTTCAGCTTGCTCTCATAGTAATCCTCGTTGTACTTCTCTTTGAAGTTGGCTTCAGCGGCGACCATCTGATCCATGTTCTCTTCTTTTTCTTTCTTGGTCTTGCCGACATCGAACATGTTCTCATTGCTGGCATCGTCGGAGTACAGTTCCAGGGTCTCCTGGGCCTGTCCCAGACGGGACTGCGTGGTCAGGACGCGCTTGTTGATCTCAGTCTGAGCCTGATACAGCATGAAGCGGGCCGCGTTCGGATGGCTGACTTCACCATAAGAGTTCTTCAGCAGGAACTCCAGGGTGTGCGGCAGCTTGGCGTTGATGGTCTTATCTTCATTCATGAAGACCGCTTCGGCGATGCTTTCCGCGACCTTCTTGGCGTTCATGTTGACAGCCGCTTCGAAATCACGCAGGCGGGCCAGGTTTTCTACCGCATGGCCACGGTTGTTTTCATTGTTCGCGTAATCGATCTTGTTCTCCAGATGGCCGGCAGCGGTCATGGTGGCGGAGATCATGCTGTTGGCTCGTACACTGTCATGCATGTAGTTGGCCAGAGAGGTGAAGTAGTTGCGGACACGCTTGTCGGCGTTGTTCAGGAACTTGGAGCGAAGATCCTTGGAGAAGTTGTCGGTCGCGGACTGCAGGGTCTGCGTGTAGACTTCCGCGCGCTTCGGAGCCTCTTCCTGAGAAAGTCCCTTCTTGCGGGCCTCAGCCAGTTTTACTTCAAATTCGTTATCATACTTGGACCATTTTGCGGCCTCACCGGCTCCGCCGATGGACTCCATAGCCCAGCCATAGGCGATGTATTCCGCGATCTGCTTGTACGGATAGCGCAGAACGCCCGCGCCGATACCACCGAAACGGTTACGTCCCAGATTGCCGGGGTTGGACATTTCCTTGATAATATTGTCTTCTACGGAGAAGGCGCCCTTCTGCATCGGTCCGATGTTCTGCTCATACAGAGCCTGGGCAGCCTGTCTCTTGTACTGGCCGAAGTTGACCAGGGTGTTGTCTTCGGAGTTCTGGCCATCCAGCAGGAAGCAGAAATCGAACGGCAGCAGAGACAGAGATTTTTTATCATTGGTGCCCGCGATCGGAATATCCACATGCAGATCTCTGTAGCGGCTGAAATCACCATCGATATCGCAGAAGCCCGAGCCTTTCATCATGAAAGCGTTGATCTCCTTGATGGTCGCGTAAGCATTGCGGCGCTGGCTGTCACGCTCTACAGAAGAGGTGATGACGGAATCCAGGGTCTCCGGCAGAAGGATCATGGAACGAACGATCGTACCGGTCTGCGGATACTTATTCTTGATGTAATCACGGATGAACATGGCCAGCGGCAGAATGATACCGGAACCGGTACCACCGGAGGCGGTGGAAACGATAGCGACACGCATGGCCTGCTTCAGCTTGCGGCCGTCCTTACGGAACAGGTTGTCGATCGCGTCATACAGAGGAGCGATCTTGCCGGTCTTGATGGTGGAGTTCAGGGCCAGACGGGAGATCGCGCGGACCTGGCCGGCGCCTTCGGAAACGGTCTTATCATACATGACCGCGTTCTTCGGGAACCAGTTCTTTAACGCGTCCTCATCATAGTCCAGATAGTCACCGACGGTCTGCGTGGTAGAAGTCTGTACCGCGTAGATCTTGGCGCCGCTGTTCTCGACATTGGACAGGTCATTGACGTTGGTGTCCAGGCAGACGAAGCTGATGTTCTCTACTTCCGCCGGATCACACATCTCCGCTACCATGCGGACGATGTCACTGCCGGTACCGCCGACGCCGACGAACAAGGTAGGAGCGTCTACGGTATTGGGTTTCAGGTTTTCGTTTCTCATTGTTTTCCTCCTTCATGTTGATTCATGATTGGTTTATTATCTGAAATTAAAGTTTGTCGTCATGTTCATGTCGACATAGCCATTTTCATCCATTGCTTCAGCATTCATGGAAGCGGAGTCATCGGTTCCGATACGGAACGGTGCCAGATGATCCTCACCCGGCGGAAGGATCTGACGATGGGTCTCTTCATCCCAGTTGACCGCCGTTCCGGAAACCATAACACGTTTAACGTTGAGGTGGGAATCTATTCCGGTGCAGATCGCCGTCAGGCTGCCTTTACCCGTCAGTGCTTTCTTCAGGACCTTGAAGCGCGTATCCGCTGCTTCCACATGCAGTGTAAAGTGTGCTCTGGCCATAGGATGCGCGGCTGAGCGCGGGACCGTGATCTGGATGGTACCTGTTTTCTGTCTGGCGCCTTTGAAGTTGACCTGCGGATCACCCGGGACCTCTTCTCCATCTACGGAATAGATCGTGTTTCTGACGAAGACTCTCTTCGGCAGGACCTTGCGGCTCAGGATGAACCAGGCCAAGGCCGCAAGCAGGGCCAGGATCACGAAGATTCCTGTGAAGATGAGCCAAAGCGGGAACCGTCTGACATGGAATTTCGCCGAGGCCGATGCGGATGAATCCATACCGATCTGATCCTTGGTCGTGGCTGTCACATCGATCTTATAATTGCCCGTCTTGACGTTTTCTTTGCTGAATGTGATGATCGCGCGGGATCCGGCCGGATCTTTCTCCACTGTATAAGGGATCGTATGGCCTTTTTTATCCGCGACTGTGACTTCCACGTTCAGGTCAGCCATCTGCTGATCGGTCAGCGGTTCGCCGCCCATCGTCAGGTTCAGAATAGCCTGTGATCCATCCAGCTCAGCGAGCGTGTAGCGTTCATGCTCCATTTCGAGTTTGGCGCCAAGTCCGGTCACATCGTTATCCAGGGTGAAGTTGATAGCCGCGTTGGCTGTCGCCGTTTCATGCTCCGGCTCCGTATAGGAAGCCTTGATCAGGGCGACCACATCACCGCACTCCGTGTTTTCCGGATGGGCTTCATCGGCGTAGTGGACGGTCACGGTATAGTGATCTCCATCCAGCACCGGTTCAAAAGCGATGCCCGCATTCTGGCTCTGGATGTCCAGTTCGATCGTAGCGACCTGATCGGCGCTCATCTTATTCCCATCATAGGTGAATTCCAGCGTGTAGGGCTCTTCCTCTTCCAGTGTGGAAAGGTTATAGTGATCCGTCCCGCCGGAAACGGTGATGGCCAGCTCGCCAGCCGGATCAGGACCCTGCTTCGGGATCGTGACGCCTCCGCTCGGCCATCCCAGTTCATCGCCGGATTTATGGATTCGATATCCGCTCAGGTATTCAACGGTAATATCATCCAGCTTGAAAGTATCCTCTTCTCCAAAGGAAACCGGAATCGTTCCCTGCTTTTCGTCGGTGGAAAGGGAGAAGGTCTCCCCATTGAGGGTATAATTCACATCATAATGCGTATTACCCAGCAGATCGGAACTTGTCATTTCCCCGGTCTGTCCATCGACAAGACCATATTCGATCGTATACTCTCCAGGAGAAAGCTCCGGATTGTTGGTCACATCATTGCCGTTGGCATCTACCAGACGGGCGACGAGGTCAACATCCGGCTCGTAGTATACACCTGTACTCGTAACGCTTCCTGAGTAGCTTAAAGTATAGGAACCCGCCGGCGCGTCATAGAAGTTGGTGATCACGCCTTGCAGCGTATCATCGATACCGCCGTCGAAGGAGCCTTGCGAGTCTTTTGTCGATTTGTGCTCGCTGTACCGCGGGGAGAGATCATCTCCGCGCGTTCCCGCTCCAGCCAGGTCCACGTTGGAAACATTGTCACCCTGTACAAAAACGATCAGGCGGGCCATAGAAACATCAAATTCGACCGTACCGCCGGACGTCTGCAGTTCATCTCGACCGAAGATCATATTGCACATGCTCGTCAGTTTGGAAAGGATCTCTTCACTGCGAACGGCCTTATCGGCCATGCCCTGGAACTGACTGCCGGGTGAGATATTGGGTTTGGAGGCTTCATCTCCGATACCCAGATACAGGACGTTTACATCATTGACGTATGGCTGTATCAATTCTTCCAACGCTTGTCTGGTCGGATCCCCTTCGCCATAGGCCGGGCCATCCGGAGCATTGAAATTGGCCCCATCTGTAAGAACGACCAGCCACTTCTCATCACCGGTCATGGACTTCAGTCCTTCATAAGCCCATTCGATCGACTGGATCGGTGTATTGCCGGCCTGCGGTGTTTCAATATCGCGGATGATAGGTGCGTCCTTAGGATTTGTGATCTGGATCGGCGACCCTTGCGGATAGCTCTGACCTTGTGCCGTAACCGGCCACATAGGATAGATCCAAATGCTGTCTCCCTCATTCATCATGGATGCGAAGACTTCCATTGCATACAAGGCCTGGCACCACCATTTACCGCCTCCACGGTTCATTCCGTCCCAGTACATGGAACCGGAATTGTCATATACAATGGCGATGGCCCTGGTCTTTTGGGCTTTTTCTGCCGCCTCGATTGGCTTGGCGCCAAAGGCTGTCACTGCTGATAACAGCATCAGCACGGCAAGCAGTACGCTTAATTTTCGTCTCATAAGCGTTTCATTCCCCCATTTCTCTTTTGCTGTAGATATAGGTAGATTGGTAATACAAGAAGAAAGCCGGCCTGATCCGGCTGTCAGAAGCAAGAAGCGCCTCTGTTTTCGGTCTTCTGTTATGAATACCGAACAAAACTCGATTTTGCTACACAATATTACAATTATTTTACTTTTTTTTTGTGTATATGTCAATATTTGCGCTCTTATTTCAGATGAAATCCTGTGATTTTTCTTCTAATAAAAGCGCAAAAAAAGAGTGTGAAGCTTTCGCTCTCACACTCTTGTGAAAAGTATTGTCAGATCAGATCATCCCATCCAGGCAAACCGCTCCGATGCTGCGGATGCTCATGCGGTATACGTTGCCCTTGCCCAGCAGATTTTCCATATACTCAGTGTATTCCTCAGCCAGTTCAGAGGGGATCATAGCCATGATGACACCCGCAAAGCCGCCGCCATGAACACGGCAGGCGCCGACGCCCTTCTGCTTCAGGAAGATTTCGGTGTAGGCCAGCGCGACCGCGATGCCCTGTTCTTCCGCCTGGAAGTGCACGTTCTGCAGCCATTTCCAGGAAGAATTACCGGAAGCGGTGATCATTTCCAGGAAGGCATCGAAATCATTCTTCTTAAGCGCCTCGACCTCATCGGCTACGCGCTCGTTCTCATAGAAGAAATGCAGCGCGCGCATAACGGCACGGTCACCGGTCTTGGCGCGTACAGCCGCCAGATTGTTCTTCAGATCCTCCGGATCGACATCACGCAGCACTTCTTTTCCGAAGAAGCGCGCTACGGATTTCATCTCTTCCGGCACGGAAGAATACTCGGCGGAAAGATCCGCGTGACCCTTACCGGTGTTGACGATCATGAGGTTATAGTTCTGCTTTTCAAAGTCGAAGGCAACAGGCTCTACCTGCGGATGCTTTGGATCTTTGAAATCGATGGTGATCAGGCCGCCAACGGCGCAGGCCATCTGATCCAGAAGGCCGGAGGCCTTGAGCCAGTAATGGTTCTCCGAATACTGTCCAATGTGGGCGTAGCTGGTAACGTCCATGCGGCCTTCATTGTAAAACGCATTCAACATGGCGCAGATCAACATTTCGAACGCGGCAGAAGAGCTGATGCCGGCCGCGCTGATGACGTTGCTGGTGATGTAGGCTTTAAAACCACCGATCTGATAGCCAAACTCCTTGAATCCTTTCAGCATGCCCTTGACCAGAGCCAGGGTACCCTTTTCTTCCGGATCATATTCGATATCATCCAGCTCGATACGGATACGCTGATCATAGTCGACACTGACAAACTCGATCACCGGTTCTTCGACCTTGGCCGCGATGCCTACGCAGTCCAGATTGATGCTGGCAGCGAGTACCCGGCCATGGTTATGGTCTGTGTGATTTCCGCCGATCTCGGACCGTCCGGGAGAAGTAAACAAGGATACATCCAGATCCCCGAAGTCCTCAAGGAACTGTCCCATCAATGTTTCATAGCGGGCTGTCTGGGCCGCCACTTCTTCTTCCCCATATAGTTTGGTCAGCAAGGCCTGTCCGGATACGGAACGAAGCTGTTGCTTCAACTGCTCCATTTTCATAATGGTTCTTCCTCCATATTGAATACGGTATTTATTACTCTTCGCTTGACAAAACAGCTGCTACGCCCTGGATGGCCTCTTCTTCATCCTCACCGTTTGCCACGACACGGATGCTTTCATTCTCGACCATGCTCAGCATCATGACGCCCATGATACTTTTGGCGTTGACCGTTTTGCCATCAACAAGGACCTGAATGTTGCTTTTGTACTGGCAGGCTGTCTGGACCAGCAGCGCAGCCGCTTCCATTCCTTCCTGCAGCTTGACTTTTACGACTTTCTCGATCATGCAAACACCTCCTGGTTGAATCTATCTGTGTCTCTGTAAAAGAGACGATCAGGCTTGATTTTGGGCCGTCTTGCGGATCTCCTCCGCCATAGCCATGAGTTTGCGGAAGCGATGATTGACACCGGATTTTCCAATGCCCATCATGGCCGCCAGTTCTTTCAGGCTCAGGTCTTCATTCTCCAGCCGCAGCATGGCGGCTTCCTTCAGCCCGGCAGGCAGCTCCTCCAGGCCGATCGTATCTTTGAGGTAACGGATGTCCTCCAGCTGCCGCACCGCCGCGCTGACTACGCGGTCCAGATTGGCCGCTTCGCAGTTGACCTGCCGATTGACCTGATTGCGCACGTCTTTGACCACGCGGATATCTTCAAAGCGCAGCAGCGCATGGTGGCTGCCCATGATGTTCAAAACATCCGCGATCTGCTGGCCGTCTTTCAGATAGACGACATTCAGCTTGCGGCTGCCTCTTTGTCTGGTCAGGGAATGGGTCTCGACTTCGAATTCTTTCAGGATCTTCTGGAGTTTATTCGCCTGCGTTTCCTGCTCAAAGACGAATTCCATATGATACGTCTTCGATGGATCATTGATCGAACCGCAGCCTAAGAACGTTCCTCTTACGAAAGCCCGCTTGCAGCAGCTGCGTGCTGTGATACGATCTTCCGCTGCCTCTGAGGATTCCCATCCTTCCGCCGTCCGGTGGATGAGCCCGACCGCGCTTAAGATCGTATAGACATGGGAAGGAGTCTCGATCCGGCTGGTAAACCCTGCGCCTTCTGAAGAGATCTCATCTGCTTCGATCTTTATATTAAATGCTTTTTGCATTAAAGTAAAGACTTTTTTATAGGCGAGCTCACTCTCCGCGTGGATCGCGAGAGAGACCGGTTCCACGGACCATTTTCCCAAAGCCTGGATCAAGGCAGACAATTCCGCGATGACGCAATGTCTGGCGGAGCCGATGTGTTCCGCGATCTCGCGTTTAACGTCGCCGGAAAAAGACATAAAACCCCTTCTCTCTACAGCATGACCAGGTGTTCATCCTTCAGGATCCGCATCTCCGGTTCCAGATGGACTCCGAACTGAGTTTCCACCGTTTGCTGGATATGACGGATCAATGCAACTACATCTTCCGCGGTCGCTCCGCCCGCATTGACGATAAAGCCCGCGTGTTTTTCAGAAACTCTCGCTCCGCCGATCTGGCATCCTTTCAGGCCGGCCTGCTCGATCAGGCCCCCGGCAAAGTATCCCTGAGGCCGCTTGAAGACACTGCCCGCGCTGGGCATGTCCAAAGGCTGCTTGCTGACTCTGCGCTCCATCAGGTCCTGCATATCCTTAAGGATCTGATCTTTTTCTCCCTGCTCCAGCTGCATTTCCGCGCTGAGGATGATCATATCTTCATGCTGAAAGACGGAATCCCGGTAACCTAATTTAAGTTCATCGGGGAACAGTTCGACGATCGTCCCATCCTCTTTGAGCGCCGTGACCTTGGTCAGGATATCTTTCATCTCCCCACCGTAGGCACCGGCGTTCATGTACACTGCGCCGCCCAGGCTGCCAGGGATCCCGGCCGCGAAGGCAAACCCGGTAAGCTCTGCCTGGACCAGGCGGGACGCAAGGGCGGATAACAGGATGCCGCTTCCGGCCTCGACCCGGGTCCCCTCGATCCGAACATCGCTAAAGCCCGCTCCTATGTGAAGAACGACTCCGCGATACCCTTCATCGGAAACGAGCAGATTGCTGCCTCGTCCTATACAAAAACAGGGGACATCTTCTTTTTGACAAAGATCCAGGATATTTTTCAGTTCTTCGACCCCGGATACTTCGATAAAGCAATCTGCCGGACCGCCGATACGGAATGTGGTATGGCGGGAAAGGGGCTCATTCAGAAAAAGACTGTCTGAGCCCTCCGGCAGAAGTGCTTTCAGTTTACTGACAAACTGTTCGTTCATACTTATTCGTTGACCTTGCCCAGCATGGCCGCGCCGATCACGCCGGCATCGTTGCCAAGGGAGGCCGTCTTAAACTTGATCTTATAGAACTGGCCGGCAAAGACTTCCCGGTCAAGGATCTTGCGCAGCGGGGAAAGCAGCTTTTCACCCTGCGCGCAGACACCGCCGCCGATCATCATGACTTCCGGCTGGAAGATGTTGATCATGTTGGTCAGGCCTAAGCCCAGGTACTTGATGTACTCGTCCTTAACACGGTTCGCAGCCTCATCACCCATGTCCGCCGCGTCGAAGACCATCTTGGCATTCAGGGTGGACAGATCGCCGCCGCAGACTTCATTTAGCTTGGAAGACGGATCAGCTTCAGCCGCCTTACGGCCTTCACGAATGATCGCGGTCGCGGAGCTGTAGGCTTCCCAGCAGCCCTTACGGCCGCAGGTGCACTGCTCACCATCCGCTACGATAACGGTATGACCCAGCTCCGTGCCGCCATGGTACGCGCCGGAGAAGATCTTTCCATCGATGACGACACCGCCGCCAAGGCCGGTACCCAGTGTGCAAAGCACGCAGTTACGACGACCTTCACCGGCGCCGAACATACTCTCACCCAGTGCCGCAACGTTGGCATCATTATCCACATAGATCGGCTTGCCCAGGATCTCATACATGATATCCCGGACCGGAACATTGACAAAGTCCGCGAAGTTGTTGGCCTCGACCACGATGCCGGCTTCCGGGTCGATAGATCCGGGAGAACCAACTCCGACAGAAGCGACCTCTTCCGGATCGCAGCCATATTCACTCATCAGTTCCAGGATCAGATTCGCCATATCCGTGACGACTTCTTTCTGCTTGCGCTCTCCGCCTGTCGGGATCGCTTTCTGGATCAGGATCTGTCCTTTTTCATCCACCAGTGCGCCTTTGATGGTGGTTCCGCCTAAATCGATTCCTGCGTAGATCATAATTCAATCTCCTTCCGCATGTTTGATTTATTCATTTTCTTCGATTTCTCTTCGTCTTCGGGCAATGTTGCCCATGACCCGGTTCCCCAGTTCTTTGGCCGCGTTATACCCCATCTTCTTCTGACGATGGTTAATGGCCGCTGTTTCCGCGATGACCGCCAGGTTACGGCCGGGGCGGATGGGGATATTATAGCTGATCACCTTGTTGCCCAGGATATTCATGGTCTTTTCATTCAACCCCAGCCTGTCATATTGTTTGTCCGGATTCCAGACCTCCAGGCTGATGACCATATCGATCTGCTGCTCGGTCTTGATCGCTTCCACTCCGTAAAGCTGCCTGGCATCCAGGATACCGATACCGCGCAGCTCGATGAAATGCCGGATGACTTCCGGTCCATATCCCAGGAGCTCCCGGTCGGAGATGCGCTTGATCTCGACCACGTCATCCGCGACCAGACGGTGTCCGCGCCGGATCAGTTCCAAAGCCGCTTCACTCTTGCCGATGCCGCTCTCTCCCATGATCAGAACGCCTTCACCATAGATATCGACAAGCACGCCATGCATCGTGATGCGCGGCGCCAGTTCATAGTTCAGATAGCTGATCAGTTCCCGCATGAAATCCGTGGTAGCCGCCTTCGTACGGAAGACCGGAACATCGTTTTCTATAGCGGACTTCAGTGTCGTTTCCATTTCCTGAAATGGTGAGAGCCCCCGACAAATGATGATGCAGGGCGGATGATGAGAAAACAGCTTTTTCCAGACCTGACGGCGTTTATACAACGTCAATCCCATCAGGTAGGAATGCTCTACCTGGCCGATCAGCTGCACCCTGTCAGAATCAAAGTGCTCGTAGTAACCGGCCAGCTGCAACGCCGGTCGGTTCACCTCCCGGCTGCTCATCGCTTTGCCTTCCAGATCGATCTCTGGGGTCAGATCTTCCAGTTGAAACCGTTCAGCCAGATCCTTGATCGTAATCGAATACATGATGACCTCTTTATTCAACAGATATAAATACCGCGAAACATGCCGTTCCGCGGTACATGCTTATTTTCGGACCATTTCCAGACGTGTCAAAGAACGGCGCAGCGCCAATTCCGCCCGATGGACGTCGACTTTCGCATCCTGATGGCTCAGGCGCTCCTGAGCTCTTGCCTTGGCGCGCTCCGCCCGTTCCGGATCGATCTCTTCCGGCCACTCCGCTGATTCCGTCAGAAGGGTCACACTTTCGGGAAGAATCTCTACAAAGCCTTCATGTACAGCCAGCTTCAGCTCGGTTTCGGCTCCGGATTCATCCGGAAAATACACATGGAATACGGAAGAGTCGATGACGGCCGTCAAAGGAATGTGCCCTTTCAGGACGGCCATTTCTCCCTCCGTCGTGCGGAAGATGACACGTGTGACCGGATGCGTATACATCACCCGTTCCGGAGTAATGATCTTCAGTTCATACGTTTCCGCCATGTCGAACTCCCTTTACTGTGCTTCCTGGTAGCGGCGGATGACATCGTCGATGGTACCGGCCGTCAGGAAATAGCTTTCCGGAATATCATCATGCTGGCCGTCCAGGATCTCACGGAAGCCGCGGATCGTTTCGGACAGCGGTACATAGGCGCCGGGCATGCCGGTAAAGGCTTCTGCTACGAAGAACGGCTGGGACAGGAAACGCTGCACCTTACGGGCACGGCTGACCGTCAGCTTATCTTCCTCAGACAGTTCGTCCATACCCAAGATGGCGATGATATCCTGCAGTTCATTATAGCGCTGCAGCATGGCCTGCACTTCACGGGCTGTATTGTAGTGCTCCTCGCCGATGATCTTCGGATCCAGCACGCGGGAGGTGGAAGCCAGCGGATCGACCGCCGGATAGATGCCCAGCTCTACGATGGAACGGGACAGGACCGTGGTCGCATCCAGATGCGCGAACGTGGTAGCCGGAGCCGGGTCCGTCAGGTCATCCGCCGGAACATAAACGGCCTGGATGGAAGTGATGGAACCCTTGTCCGTAGAGGTGATGCGTTCCTGAAGGGAACCGACCTCATTCGCCAGCGTCGGCTGATAACCAACCGCGGAAGGCATACGGCCCAGCAGAGCGGATACTTCAGAACCCGCCTGGATGAAACGGAAAATATTATCGATGAACAGCAGCACATCCTGACCGCTTTGGTCACGGAAGTACTCCGCCATGGTCAGGCCGGAAAGGCCGACGCGCATACGGGCTCCTGGCGGTTCGTTCATCTGTCCGAAGACCAGCGTTGTTTTATCGATAACGCCGGACTCTTTCATTTCATAGTACAGATCGTTACCCTCACGGGTACGCTCTCCAACACCGGTGAATACGGAGAAACCGCCGTGCTCGGTCGCGATGTTGCGGATCAGCTCCATGATCAGAACGGTCTTGCCGACACCGGCACCACCGAACAGACCGATCTTGCCGCCCTTGGAGTACGGGCACAGAAGGTCGACGACCTTGATACCGGTCTCCAGGATCTCGGTCTCGGTAGACTGATCGATATATTTAGGCGGTTCGCGATGGATCGACCAATGCTCTTCTTCCGCCAGGCGGTCTCCTCCATCGATCGGCTCACCCAGAACGTTGAACAGACGTCCCAACGTTTTGGTGCCGACCGGGACCGAGATGGGCTTTCCGGTATCGATGGCTTCCATGCCGCGGACCAGACCGTCCGTGGAACCCATGGAAATGCAGCGCACCGTGTAATTACCGGGATGCTGCGCGACCTCGACGGTCAGCTTGGTCCCATCCGGTTTGGGGATTTCGATTGCATTGTACAGCGCCGGCAGGTACTCAGCGCTGAACTGTATATCCAATACGGCGCCGATGATCTGGCGGATCACGCCATGGTTCATCGGTTTCTTATTATCTGGCATGCGTTCTCACTCTCCTTTAATCTGGCCAGGTCAGTTTTCAAGAGCCGCGGCACCGTTGACGATCTCCGTCAGCTCCTGGGTAATATGACTCTGGCGCGCCTGATTGTATTTCAAGGTCAGATCTTCTATGATCTCCTGTGCATTATCGGTCGCGGAGTCCATAGCGGTCATGCGGGCGCCTTCTTCACTGGCGAACGATTCCGCCAAAGCGCCATATACGATGCCGCTGATGTACTTCGGGATGATATAGTCCAGAACCGTCTCCTCACCGGGCTCATAGTTCATCATGGACATCTTGGCCGGATCTTCCGGCACGTCCAGATCTTCCAGCGCCAGGGGAAGGAGCTTCAGGATCACAGGCTTCTGACTGATCGTATTGAGGAAGGATGTGTAGACGACGTACAGGACATCGACCTTGCCCTCCGTTTTGAGGTCCGTAAAGCCTTTTACGATCCTGGATACTTCTCCGTATGTAGGTACCGAGCTGTCGATCTCAAAATGATCGCCCATCTCAAACCCGCGTCTGGTGAAGTAATCCCGGCCCTTTTTGCCGATGGTCACGATCAGCGCCTTATCCTTATTCGGAATGGAGCGCTCCAGAAGACGGCAGATATTGGCATTGTAGCCTCCGGCCAGTCCGCGATCACCGGTGATCAGCAGATACGCGGCCTTGCCGCCTGCTCTCTCCTCGGAATTGATCAGCGGGGACCGTAATACGCCGCCGTCCGACGTGGCCAAAATGGAGCACATGGTATCATAAACAGCATTAAAGTAGGGTTTGTTCGCTTCCTGAACGCCGCGGATCTTCTGCAGCTTCGCCGTTGAAACCAGCTTCATCGCTTTCGTGATCTGCTGGGTGCCTGAAACGGATTTGATACGAAGCTGTATCTCACGGGTAGATGCCATCAGGAAATCCCTCCATTGAATTCTTCCTTGAACCGGTTCAGTGCTTTCTCCAGTTCGGAAGCTGTTTCATCGCTCAGAACTTTTTCCTTCGCGATATTCAGTCCGATCTGGGGATACTGCTGCTTCGCGAACTGGAGGAAGCCCTTTTCGAAATCATCCAGCGCTTCGACCGGAATATCCTCCAGGAACCGTCTGGTCGTCGCGAACAGGATCATGACCTGGTCCTCCATGGACATGGGCTGATACTGCGGCTGTTTAAGGATCTCAACGATGCGCTTGCCGTGTTCCAGACGAGTCAGGGTGTCCTTATCCAGCTCGGAACCGAACTGTGCGAAGGATTCAAGCTCGCGGTACTGAGCCAGTTCCACACGAAGCGAAGCGGACGTCTTCTTCATCGCCTTGGTCTGCGCATTGCCGCCGACGCGGGATACGGACAGACCGGCGTTGATCGCGGGACGAACGCCCTGGTTGAACAGGTTGGTCTCCAGATAGATCTGGCCATCGGTAATGGAAATGACGTTGGTCGGGATATACGCAGATACGTCGCCGGCCTGGGTCTCGATGATCGGCAGCGCCGTCAGGGAACCACCGCCCAGATCTTCAGACAGACGGGACGCGCGCTCCAGCAGACGGGAATGCAGATAGAAAACATCACCCGGATACGCTTCACGTCCAGGCGGACGCTTCAGCAGCAGGGACATGGCACGGTAGGCCACCGCGTGCTTGGACAGATCGTCATAGATGATCAGAACGTCCTTGCCCTGCTCCATCCACTCTTCTCCGATCGCGCAGCCCGCGTACGGAGCGATATACTGCAGTGGAGCCAGCTCACTGGCGGTCGCCGCGACAACGGTCGTATAATCCATGGCACCGTGCTCTTCCAGATTCTTAACGAGCTGGGCTACGGTCGAGGCTTTCTGGCCGATCGCGACGTAGATGCACAGTACGTTCTGACCGCGCTGATTGATGATGGTATCCACGGCGATGGCCGTTTTACCGGTCTGACGGTCGCCAATGATCAGCTCACGCTGGCCGCGGCCGATCGGGATCATGGAGTCGATCGCCTTGATACCGGTCTGCAGCGGGGTATCGACAGATTTACGCTCCAGAACGCCGTGCGCGATACGCTCGACCGGACGGGTGCTGGCAGTCAGGATCGGGCCTTTGCCATCGATCGGCTGACCCAGCGCATTGACTACACGGCCGATCATGGCGTCGCCGACGGGAACTTCGGCTACACGGCCGGTCCGCTTGACCAGGTCGCCTTCCTTGATCCCGTCATCCGCGCCTAAAAGAACCGCGCCGATGTTGCTCTCTTCGAGGTTGAGCACCATGCCCATGACACCGCCGGGGAATTCCAGCAGTTCTCCGGACATGGCTTTATCCAGCCCGTAGATGCGGGCGATGCCATCGCCAACCTCCAGTATCGTACCGACTTCATCGAGTGAAGCCGGACTTTTGTATTGTTCGATTTCCTGTTTGATGATCGAACTGATCTCCTCAGGTCGTAAACTCACTGTAGTCTCACACCACCTTTACAATTGGTAAGATCCATTATGGGCTTCTATCTCCCTCACTGCGCGCTTTCCGAGATGCGCAGTTCCCGTAAATGTCTGGACATTTTCGAAAGAGAAGACCGGATCGAATTATCAAAAACGACGTCACCGACCCTGACGACCAGACCACCGATCAATGAAGGATCGATCACGGTGTCGATCAGGATCTCTTTTTGCATGGACTTTGCCAGAGTTTCGCGGATCTTCGATACTTCCGCATCGGAAAGAGCGGCCGCGGATGTTACCGTGACCCGGCACTTCTTCTCCCACTCCATCAGGCGTTCTTCGAACTCGGCAAAGACTTCATCTATCTGTCCGATACGCCCTTTGCGTACCAGAACGGTCAAAAGACCCAGCATAGGCTCTTCCAGATCCTCCTGGAAAATGCGGTTCAACAGTTCCGCCTTCTTTTCCGGGATCACGTCCGGCATGGCTAAAACGTTCACAAGGTCCGGATTCTCCGCCAATACGGTCCGGACACAGGTGATATCCTTAGCCGTCCGTGTCAGAAGATCCTTCTCTTCTGCAACCGAAAACAGGGCTTCGGCATATCGTACCGCGATCACTTCGGCCACTGGGCATCCTCCATTCCCCGGACAGCGTCTTCAACCAGACGGCTGCGTACATCATCATCGACATACTGCTCCAGAAGCTTTTCGGTCATAGCGGCGGCCAGGCCGATGGATTCCTGCTGGATCTCATCTTTCGCCTTCTCGCGCTCCTGCTCGATATCTCTCTGGGCACGGGAACGGATGCGTTCTGCCTCTTCGTGTGCCTCTTTCAGGACCTGTGCTTCCCGCTCTTTGGCGGAATCATAGGCCTTCTTGAGGATCTCATCACGCTCTTTAGAGGCTTCGGCCAGCTTTTGCTCATAATCCGCCTTGTACTCCTCTGCCTTCTGCTTGTCTGCTTCTGCGCTGTCGATCGACTGCTGGATGTGATCCTGACGCTTCTGCAGGTTCTTCTGCAGCGGTTTGATCACCAGCCGGCCGATCACGTAGAAGAGAAGGAGCACCATGATCGTGTGGAACACGATCTGCAGCGGCGCCGTTCCGAAATCGATGATATAGCCTTCGTCAGTGAGGAGGATCGATTGCAGCAATATTGCTGTATTCATGAAGGGATCCTCCTTATGTTATTGTCCGATAATACGCAGATAACGGGATACCAGCGGATTTGCAAAGATGAGCATGATCGCGATGAACAGGCCATAGATACCGGTCGTCTCAGCAACCGCGCAGCCCAGCAGCATGGTTCTCATGATGTCACCGGAAGCCGCCGGCTGACGACCTACCGCCTCAGCACCCTTACCAGCTGCAAAACCCTGGCCAACACCCGGGCCGATACCAGCGCTCATAGCGCAGCCTGCGCCGATCGCGGAACAAGCAAGGATCAAAGCGGTTCCCTGTTCCATACTATACTCTGCCATAATAAAATCCTCCTTAAAAATGTTTATGTGGGTTTAAATTGAATACAAAGGTGCGACTGAAGAAGTCAGTCGGTTGAGAATGTGGATACAAACGGAACGCTTCCGCGTTCCTGCAACTTCCTCGAACTCCCGTGCTTCGCACTTCGTTCTCGAGTCGTTGCAGCATCCGAAGTCTCTCAAAATTGCCCGCGAGCCAGCTCCCGGCAATTTTTCGGACTTCTTACGCTTTGTATCATTCCATCGCTCCGCTTACGTAGATCATACTCAACATCATGAAGATATAACTTTGCAGGAGGCCTGCGAAGACGTCGAAGTAGAAGTGCAGGGCGGGCGTGATGATGTAGGTCAGATACGGCAGCATGCCGTAGTAGAGGCCCATGATGATGGTTCCGGCCAGGACGTTGCCCATGAGACGGAAGGAAAGCGAGACCGGGTTGGCGACTTCTCCGATCAGGTTGATCGGGGTCAGGAAGGCGACCGGTTCGGTGAAGCCTTTCAGCCAGCCTTTGAGGCCTTTTGCTTTCAGTCCGAAGCCCTGGGTCATGAAGAACGTGATCAGGGCCAGGCTCAGGGTCACGGCCAGGTCAGCAGTCGGAGGCCGCATGAAATCGATGGTCAGCCGTCCGGGATACGGGACGAACCACAGCAGCAGTCCGGACAGGTTGCACACCATGATGTAAATGATCATGCCGCCGTAGAACGCGGAGAAGTTCTTGTTCTGCGGACCCATCGTTTCGACCGTGGTCTTGTCCAGCATTTCGACCAGCATCTCCAGGATACCGACCAAGCCTTTTTGCGGCTTGAGTGGATCGGCGCGCCGGATCTTCCTTCCTGCGATGATGCAGAAGATCACGATCGCGACGGCGATGCACAATGCATTCCACATGGAATTGGTGAATACGAATTTCACACCAAAGATCGTGAATTCTTTTATGGTGTGGATATTAAAATCCACCTCTTCCGTGGCCAGTAAGAATATCGGCAAAATATCACCTCTCTTCTTGAGTTATCAATCGAACAGCGAAAGCTGTTCGCCATCGTCTTCTTCAGCAGCCGGTTCCGCGATCTGCGGGTCTGGCTCCGATACAGGTTCTACGGCAGCTTCGGAAAGTGCTTCTGCGGCTTTTTGGCGATCCCGCTCGATCTTGCCCTTCTGCCGCGCCTTTTTGCGGGTCGCCCGAAGGTTGTAGGTTTCCCAGCGATCCCACTCTTCCTCTTCTTCCTCTTCCTCATCGACCCATTCTTCGAACTGAACGCTGCCGTCCTTCGGCACTTTCTTTTCGAAGAAGCCTTGCGCAAAGGTCGCGATCTTGAGCATGAACATGGAGATCATGGCGCTGTAGAGCGAGATCCAGGGTACTTTCGCCGTTGCGACCAGCACCAAAGCCGTGGCCAGATACCGTGTGAAATACGAGCGTGTCATATATCCGGATGCCTTGGACGGGTCTCCGGTCACCGCTTTTTCAACGGAATAATCCATCCACTTTAAACGGATGATCGTGAATCCGCCGCCCACCAGGACGCCCATGCCCCATGACAGGGGATCGGTGAAGAAGCACCCTACGATGAATACCACGACACATAACACGGCGACCTTCCAGGAGAGCTGCCAGAACATAGAATTCTTAGATTTGATCTTGATCTTCCTCCTCATCCGGCGTACCAAGGCCTGTCTCCCGCTTGGCCTGTACGACCCGGTCGCTCTTTTCCATGCGGCGGATCTCCCGGGTGGACCACATATACAGGTTGCGGAACGCGGCAGCAATGCCCACTACCGACCCTACGATGGTCAGCCACGGACTGATCCCTAAGATCTTATCCAGCCAGATGCCCCCGAACACCCCGATCAGGATCGGGATCAGGAGCTGAAGACTGACCTGGGTAAGCATGGCCAGACTTCGGTAGACTTCTTTTGAATCCTTCAAGCGAAAAACCCCTTTTGCCTGTATCTCTGCATAGATTTGGCTAATAATAATTAAAACATAATCCTGTCAACAATGCAAGCCTTTTTGGTGAAATCAGCCAGTATTTCTTCTTGAAAAACGAGCCTTGGTTCCTTCTTCAGGCTCCTGATTCCGCCTCCAAAAGCGCATCCATGGCCGCGATCGCCGCCTTCAGATGGGCTTCCTCCGGCTCCGCTGTCGTCAGATATTTCTGTGCAAGACCTCCCAGTTTGTAGAACGGCCCCACATACTTTCCGTATTTCTCCCGATCCAGTTTGAACGCCTCATACGCCAGCCCCATGCCAAGAAGCGTTTTGACCGTTTCGGACCGGATGGGCAGCAAGGCGCTGATCAGCTGCGCCGGAATATAAAATCCGATGAAATTGGTACCGCAGCGGTCGCTGATGCGTGAAGCTTCCCGCACGTGCTTCAGATCGTTCGGCTGGCCCAGGTCCTGGTTTCCGATGACTTTATGCTCCGCCCCGTGGAACTTGCGCAGCTCCTGCACATTGCCCGCGATAGAGTAAGCCATGTAGCCGGACAGCCCGACGCTGGCCAGGCTCAGCAACGTATGCTTTTTTCCTCTGGCCTCCTGGACCTCGATGAGAAGCTGCATGCCCAGCACGATCGCCATGATCCCGTTGTTCAGGATCAGGCTCGTCATGCCTCGAAGGACCGGGATCCCTTTGGTCTTGGATACGGTTTCACCCGCATGATGCTTTTTTACTTCTACGACCGGGTCCGCGCCGGGTTCCGGCACCGTTACGTTGACCTTGTAATGCGGACCATATAATGTCATCCCGTCCTTGCGGGAACTGCCTGCGATCTTCATATCGATCCCTTCTCCTTTTCTTTGACGACCCGTCCGGGTGTTCCATACTCATTTAATTATTGTACCACACTCTCCCGGAATCATAAAGAAAAAAATCTTCCTCATAAGGGTTGACACCGGATGTCCGCTATGGTATACTAATTTTCGCTTCACAAAAAGTGAATGCAGAAATCATTCTCATTAGCCATCGGAGTTTTGCGACAGCAAAACTCGGGTCGAACCTCGATCGTTTGAGCTCTGGTTAATGTGATGGTTCGACTAGGCCCGTTGGTCAAGCGGTTAAGACATCGCCCTTTCACGGCGGTAACGGGAGTTCGATTCTCCCACGGGTCACTTTATCAGGTGCCATAGCCAAGCGGTAAGGCATGGGACTGCAACTCCCCCACCCCCAGTTCGATTCTGGGTGGCACCTCTCCTTCAAGCGACTGCAACAAGCAGTCGCTTTTTTCATGTTCCGGGACAGATACCCTGGTCTTAAGCGACGTTTTTCCCTTCCATGGTCCAGCAAGTCCAATCACAACAAAAGCCGCTTACTCGCGGCTTTTTGTTTATTCTTCTTTTTTTGCGCCTTTCTGGGTATCGATGGAGGAACCGAATACGAAGAAGCGCTGATACAGGAACTCCGTGACGAAGTTCAGGCCCATGTTGATCGCGGTGACCAGATACTCGTTCCATCCCAGGTTTCCGGCGAGCTGGTGCTCCAGCAAGGTCGAAAGCGGTGTGAAGACCGCGTAAAACAGAGCGACCTTCAGCATGGCGATCGGTACATTGGCCGCGGATTTGAAGGTGAACTTGCGGTTGAGCGTGAAGTTCCACACCACAGACAGGACCAAAGCGACCAGGTAACTCAGCCAGTACGGCCAGTGCATCACTTCGTTGAACAAGGCGAAGGACCCGATCTCGATCAGGCCAGCGCTTGCAGAAAACAGAGCGAACTTGATAAAACGCCAAAACTCTTTCACGCTCTTAACCCCCTTTGTCTCATAGCTTCATAAAACAGAACGGTTGCCGCGCAGCCTACATTGAAGGAGGACGCGCAGGAGCCTTCCGCCATCGGGATCTTGACCTGTTTGTCGCAGCACTCCCGGTAATGCTGCGTCAGGCCTTCCGTCTCATTGCCGATCAGGATCAGGGACGGACCGGTAAGGTCGACATCATAGATCATGTCTGTCGCGTGAGCGGTCGAACCCAGGATCTGAAATCCTTCATACTTATCCCTCAGAGCCTGGAAAAAGTCCTCGATCTCCCGATTGGAAGACAGCCTGAGCACCGGCACGGCGAAGAACGATCCCATCGTGCTGGTCACGACGGCGGGCTCATAGAGATCTACCCCATGTCCGGTCAGGATCAAGGCTTCGACCCCCAGCGCGTCCGCGGAGCGGATGATCGTACCCAGGTTGCCATGGTTGGACGGCCGGTCAAACAAGGCGATGACCGGATCGTCGGACAGGTGATCCAGGATCGCTTGCGGATCATCCTTACACATGCGGATGATCGCCATCAGCTCGGAGGTATCTTCTTTGCCGGAAAGCTCTTTTAAGAGATCCTCTTTGACTGCGTAGTTGACCTCGGTCTTTACAGATCGGATCATGTCGCAGGCCCAGTCAGACAGGCGGGCGTCCATGGCGAAAATGAAGGATTCAAAGGTCCAGCCTCGTTTCCTGGCTTCATTCAGGTTGCGCACGCCTTCACATAAGAACACGCCCATCTTCGTACGCTTGGCACGGTTGTTTTTCAATACTTCAAAACGCTGGTAGTCCGCGTTTTTGGAATAGATCTTTCGTGTCTCCATAGTTTTAAGCTTTCGCCTCCTCGCGCCAGGCGCAGAATCCTTTCTTGATCGCGTCATACCATTCGGAATCTTTGCGTATAAATACGGGGATCTGCCCCAGCGGCGCTTCGACCGTTACGGTTCCTCCCTCATAAGTCTGCCCGGTCCAGACATGCTCCCAGCGGTCCTCAGGCAGATGCACCGTTCGCGTGGTCGCTCCCTGCTTGATGACTGGCGCGACGAGCAGATCCTTTCCCAGCAGGTACTCAAAGGATTCTGAGTAGGTCCAATCCTCATCATAGTGATAGAAGAGCGGCCGCATAACGGGGATCCCTTTTTCTTCGTTGAAGCGCTCCAGTTCTTTCAGATACTCTTTTAAACTGACGTGGATATCGACACAGCGCTTCAGATGCGCTAACAGTTCTTCATCATCATCGAACTGAACATTCAAAGAGGGTCGGTTGCCCTCATGGCTGCGCATGAGCGGAGAAAACGCGTTCATCTCCTCCCAACGCATCAGCAGTTCCCGCGTTCGTGTAATGGGACCGATGGTGGTGTATCCACCGACATCGGAATGGCTCAGGCCATAGCCGCAGACTGCCAGAGAAAGCGTGGCCGGGATCACGGACGCCAGCCCGTCATCCAGAGACCAATCCACATGCTGGTCCCCGGTCCACATCATGGTCGACTCCCGGATGGTTCCGGTGTAGCCCGCGCGGGTGAAGAAGAAAACTTCGCCCTCCTTGCCGCTTTCCAAGACCGCTTCCCGGTTCAGCTTAGCCCAGATGGCCGGCCACTCATTGTGGATCTTCCACGGATCCGCTCCGGAATACAGGACACAGTCAACAGGCAGGTATTCGCCGAAATCCGCCATCCAGCCGGACAGCCCTAAGCCGATCAGATTCTTTTTGATCAGTCCTTTATACCAGTCATAGGCATCCGGGTTGGTCAGGTCGATCATGGCCGCCGGGAAGGTGGTGATGGTGACCAGATAATCCTTGCCTTCTTTGTCTTTCACGCAGTAACCGTGTTCGGAAGCGTAGCGGTAGATATCTTTTTCGATGGCCATGAATGGGTTGATGTAGCCAAGGAAGCGGATCCCTTCCTTGTTCCATTCCCGGATCTTCTCCGGCAGGCCGGCATACAATTCTTCATCATAGCGCCAGTTCCACATGACCTGATAACCGAAGCCCGTGCGCCGGCAGCCGCACCAGTCCTGGCTCCAGATGCCCGCGATCGGGACGCCGGCTTTCCTGGCTTTCCGGATCTTTTGATCTATGACTTCCGGTCCTTGCTGAATGGCCAGGATCATGCCGTCATGCGTCCAGTCCGGCAGGCATTTCTGCCTTCCGAGGCGCCTGGTCAAAAGTTCAGCCAGCCCGGTAAAGGTATCCGCTTTTCCAAAGTAGACAGGCGCGTTCTCGAACAGTTCGATCGTTACATATCCCTCGGAAGTAAAGTCAAACGCGGCGAAAGCCGTGGTGTCGACATGGACATACTCCTTCGTATCCGTGATGAAAGTAGGCTGTACATAGTAGGATTCATAGGCCTCAAACGGTTCTTTGAACTCCGGATCGACACCTCGTTCTTCCTGTCTCGCGATCTTGCGATCGATACGGTCCGCGTTCTGATGCTCCGCGACCCAAACGCGGATGCGCTGTCCCTTCAGATCCCACTCGGAAAAGGTCTCACCGCCGCCATAAAAGTGTCTGGCGTCGGCAGGAAAGGTGATCCGGATCCGGTTAAAGTCTTCCTCCATTTTCAGGCGTAGGCGGCATTCCTGATCATTGAGCGTATCGACCTCGACCTGGCCATTCCATGGCTTGATCTCGGTAATGACATCATCATACTGGAAGCTGCCCTTCTTCATCGGGAAGGAAGCGCTTCCATATCCGGCCTCGATCCGGATCTGATCCAAGTCCATCATAAGCGGTCCACCTTGATATTCAGCATGCGGCCCAGCATTTCCAGGCTTTCTGCCGCGTCTCCGTAAATGACTGCGTAATGCGGTTCATACCCATTTTCCAGCAGGAACGAGACCATGTCCTTCACATCCGGCTCGGTCTCTACCACGACAGAGGTCCCAAGATACTGCTTGGGCCGATCCAGGGCGCGGCCCTTCGCTACGAACAGGCGGAAGGAACCATCCTTATCCCGTCCGACGCGCAGCAACGTGACATGCTGCGCCGGCTTTAACCCGAATTCCATGGTCGGTCCGATCTTGCGATTCGGATGCACGCCTACCGCGGCTCCTGTATCCGTACGGGCCAGGTTGCAGGAGGCCATGCCGCAATGCCAGAACGTAAGCGTGTTATCTTCTTCGTTCAGCGCGACCGGGTCTCCAAAGAACGCAGGCGAACCGGTCAGCAGCTGTCCCAGATACATGGACAGCGCGCCATAGATATCACACTCACACGCACAAGGGATGCCTTCCGCGTTCAGGACAGAAAGTACGCTGCACACCGGTGTTCCATAGTCCGTGAAGAAGTCCGGCCAGCAGCGGGAAGCCAGGGCTCCTATGTGGTTTTCTTCTACAAAGTCTTTATACGCCCGATACAGTTTCAGAAAACCGAGCCGCCGCTCCTCCGGTGTCTGTTCCAGACCGACCAGCCCCTCGGATGCTTTTTCATCCGGCTCGCCGTTCTTTGCTTTTTCCATCAGTTCTCTGGCTTCTATGCTGATCAGTTCACAGCCGAAGGTCTTCATCAGATCCTGGTCCAGTGCCCGCCCGAATCCGAAGCCCTGCGGCGTATGGCCGACGGCGGCAATGGTCAGTTCCTTTAAGGCTTTTCTGGCTTTCGCGGCCCGGATCGCAGCTGTCAGGGAAGTCCGGACCTCCTCCGGATCTCCGAACAGGAAGACCGGCTTTTCCTCGCGGAACTGATGCAAGGTATTGGCGGAAGCGAAGGCTCCTGTAAGCGCGTTCATCTTCAGACGCCCGCCCGGCTCACCGGCCGGCTCTCTCAACGTCCACAGTACGATAGGGCAGGTAACGCGACGAAGTACTTCTGCCGTATAGGCTGCGTTGGCGAATGTTACGTTTTGCAGGATCACCAGATCCGGCGTGTGGTCTCCGATGAAGCCGGCTACGGCCGGCACGCTCAGCAGCAGACTTTCCGGGCAGATGATCTCGGGATCGATCTCCTGCAGCAATTTGCGGGAGGCTTCAAAACAGGCTCCGGCTGTTTCCATGTGATAGGTGCCGACACCGATCGGAATGTAGAGGATCTTCATCCTTTATGCCTCCTTCTTCGCGCCTGAAACGACAGAATAGGTCGCGCTGAAATCCTTTGCGCCGAGGCCCAGATCCATGGCTTTTTCATAGACCCGGATCACATTTTCTTCACCCGGCATTTCAACACCGCTCTCTGCGGCAAGCGCCTGGCAGATATGAACATCCTTGTTCATGTTCTCGATGGAAAAAGCAGTGGTGAAATCCTGATCGCGGATCACCTGCTTTTTGCTGTCCAGATAGAAATTCTGCCCGCCGCCGTAGGAGATCGCTTCCGCGAATGTCATGACGTCGATGCCGTTGGCGGCCGCCAGCGTGACCGTTTCATTGACACCGTTCTGGATCTGCGAGACCAGCGCGTTATGGCAGATCTTCATGACCAGGCCGGCTCCGTTCTGACCCATGCGGATCACGTTCCTTCCCATGTAATGAAGAACAGGCAGGATCTTCTGATACTCTTCTTCCGGACCGCCAACATAGATGCCCAGTTCTCCCTTTTCCGCGGCCGGGCGGGATTTTACGACCGGGGCGTCCAGGAAAGCGGCTCCGCGCGTTCTGACCATTTCATTGATCTCGATCGACACCTTAGGCTCGATCGTGCTCATATCGATGCAGATCTTGTCCGGTCCCAGAACGTCTAAGATCTCCTCATAGACCGCTCTTGAATGCTCTGACTTTGGCACCATGGTAATGATGATATCTGACAGGCGGGCCAGTTCCACACTGTTCGTGACGGCGATGACCCCTTCTATAGCGCAGCGCTCCGGACGCACATCATAGCCATAGACCGTATCATTGTGCTTGCGCGCGATATTGGCGCACATGGCCTCGCCCATGATGCCCAGCCCGATAAATCCGATCTTCATAACGTTTCCCCTTTTAATTTATTTCGCTGTATTGTCCCAGGCTTCGCAGAATGTCCGGATCCCCTGGTCCGTATAAGCATGATGGAAGCTTTCCTGATAGACGGCCAGACCGGTCGTCACGATATCCGCGCCGGCGACCGCGCAATCCACGATCTGTTTCGGCGTGCGGATGGCCGCGCAAATGATCTGCGTCTTTCCATAGAATCCATAATTCTTATAAATATCGACGATATCTTTGATATACTGACGGCAGTCCTCCCCGTTCGCCTCTTTCCAGCCGATAAAGGGAGACACGAACAATGAGCCGACCTTGCCGGCCCAGATAGCCTGCGCCGCCGAGAAAACAAGCGTCAGATTGGTGCGGATCCCCTCTGCCTCAAGCACCCGGGCGGCAATGACGCCATCCTCGGTCATCGGGATCTTGATGGCGAAATTTGGGCTGATGGCCGCGATCTTACGCGCCGCCTCGATCATTTCTTCCGCCTTCTCGATATGCGGATCGATCTCGACCGAGACGGGGAAGCGCTCATAACCGGTCAGGTTTTCTTTTTCGACCCAGTCCGCGATCAGGTGGATAGCGGTCAGAAACGGCTTTCCGCTGAGCATGATGTGACGAGGGTTCGTAGTAACTCCATCGATCCCAAAAGCATGATACGCATACTGGATCTCATCCAGCTTGGCACTGTCTAAAAAGTATTTCATGATATCTCCTTGTAAAGCCATATTTTTGTTACTGTGCAGTAACATATTCTAATCTATTTTACCAAAATCGCAAAGGATATACAAGACTTGCAGGGGTTTAAATCCAAAAAGAGGAGACGGCTGTCTCCTCTCTTATCCATGACGTTTATGATGGCGCTGCCGGTTGATATACCGTTCCAGATGCCCCCCGCGGATAAATTCCGCCAGCACGTATTGTTCAAAAACAGGCACCGTGCAGGAATAAAAACCCAGCTTTTCCTGATAGGCGTCCAGAAGCCCTTCCGGCAGGACCATGAAGCCGGTCCTGAATGACGGCGCCAGGATCTTGGTAAAGGTGTTGATATAGATGACTCTTTCCGGCGCCAGAGAAAAGATGGTCTCAATGCGCCGGGTAACAGAAGATAATTCCGAATCATAGTCATCTTCCACGATATAGGCGTCCCGCTTTCTGGCCCACGCGGCATACTCTCTTCGTTTGTGCGCGGATGCCGTTACCCCGCTTGGATAGCTGTGAAACGGGGTAACATGCAGCACCCCGGCCATGCAATCCTGCAGTTCATACGAAACGATACCATCGGCCCCCATTTCCAGACGTTCCAAAGACGCTCCGTTGCTCTCATAAACGCGGGCGATCTTTTCATATGACGGATCTTCCAGCGCGTAGGCTCTCTCCCGCCCCAGCAGCTGTACCACCAGGCTGTACAGGTATTCCGCACCGGACCCGATCACGATCTGCTCAGGCCGGACCCTTAAACCACGGCTTAGCGCCAGGTAACTGCAGATCTGCTCTGTCAGTTCCGGCACGCCCTTGCTGGGAGACTTGACCAGAAGCCTTCGGTTATAATCCGTGATCACGCCGCGCATGGTCCTGGCCAGCTGAGAAAAGGGAAAGTCCTCCGGCGCTTCCGTAATAGGAGCAGGTGCTGCGGCCGGCGGCGTCCAGACCTGCCGGGCGGCAATGCCGAAGCGAACATAGAAACCGCTGCGCGGGCGGCTTTCGATGTAGCCCTCATCGGCGAGCAGCTGATACGCATGCTCCACTGTGATCACACTGACGCCGGTCTGCTCCGCCAGGATCCTCTTGGATGGCAGTTTTGTGCCCGGTTTCAGCGTACCGGTGGTGATGTCTTCCCGGAATCGATAATAGATCTGAAGATAGGCCGGTTCCTTATGGGTATGGCTGGCTGCGCGCTCCATCGCTTGCAAGCTCCTTTCGCGGAATGATAAAGAAAAAAGGAAGGCTTTGGTTTGGGGCCAAGGTGCCTTCCTTATATGTGGGAGGAGAAAAATAAATATTAGCTCTTGTTGATTCTTATAATAAGCAGTAATTATGAACAAATTGTGACCTTCAGATAACGCTTAGATTACATTTAACTCTTTAAAGCTGTAAATGGCCATACAGGTAGTTCAAAATGTCGCTTCTCTTGGCGATCCCGATGAAATACCCTCCGTCATCGACGACCGGAATGAAGCTTTGTACCGCGGCAGCCTGGATCAAAGAATCCATGCTTTCATCGACCGCGACAGGTCTGTAAGTCCAATACCGCGGGATCTCCATTAATGGAATGTCCTCGGTATCCAGGAAAGACAGCTTGGGATTGCGTTTCATGGCCCACAGCACATCACCCTCCGTCAGGACTCCTATATATTTACCAGCTTCATCGATGATGGGAACCGCCTGATACCGGTGATACTCCATCTTTTCCAGCGCCTGGCGCAGCGTCATATCTTCTTTTAGGTGCACCACTTCGCTTTTAGGTGTTAGGAAAAACGCGACGTTCATAAATTATAGCCCCCGTTCTATGCTCACATGATACAACCAAATTGTAACTTTTGTATGAACAGAACATTATAACACGATTACTCTTTAGATAATTTTACCGCATTTCGTTGTATTCTGCAAGGGCTTTTTTCGTGATCTCAACATCTGAGACACAAGGCAGGTACTCCGCGCCGTATTTCTGGCGTGTCTCGTTACCTTTTCCTGTGATCAGAAGGACTGTCGGCTCCTGGGTCTCCAGCACTGCTTTGCGGATCGCCTCGCCTCTGTCTTCGATGATCTCATAGGGGCAGCCGGATGGCTTGATATACTGGAGCATATCCTCACAGATATGATCAAAAGGCTCCAGTCCCGGGTCCTCCGCTACGATGTAGATCTTGGACGCGTACCGGACGGCCACCTCCGCCAAGTCTTTGCGGCGAAGCAGCGCCTTTACGCCCGGGCATCCATAGATACTGACGATGTGATATCCCGGATACTCGATCGCCGTGGATTCGAACAGTTTCTCAAAGCTGAGCTTATTGTGCGCGTAATCCACGATGGCGACGACCTTGTTGTCTTTGGAGGTATAGACTTCCATCCGGCCGCTGGACCGGGCGATCAACAAGCCTTCCTGCATGACACGAAGGGGCACTTGGTAGAACAAGGAGCAAGCGATGGCGGCCAATGCGTTCTCAACGTTGAACAGGCCCGGCATGGTCAAGGCAAAAGGCTCATCAAAAGCGGCCATTTGCGCTTCTTCATTCCCCTTGAAACGGACGTTGAACCGGATCTCGCCCTCTTCTTTCCGAACATCATAGGCGTAAATATCCGCTGAGGGATCTTTTTGGCTGAAGGTAAGCCTGTCTTCCGCCGCTTCCGAAGCTTTCAGCACCTCATCCGCCCGATCACTGTCCAGATTGACGACCGCATGCCTGGTATTCTCAAAGATCCGCAGCTTGGACTGGAAATAATCCTCCATGGTCGGATGCTCCAGCGGGCTGATATGATCTTCGGAAATGTTCAGGAAGATGCCTACATCGAAGGTGATCCCGGCCACGCGGTCATATTTAAGGCCTTGGCTGGAGACCTCCATTTCCATATAACGGATCCCACTGTCAACCGCGTTGCGGAAGTGCTTATGCAGATCCATGACCTCCGGCGTGGTCAGGTGGGATTCCTCAAAGATCACGCCGTCATAGGTGTCGATCGAGCTGATGACGCCGGTCGCTTTTCCACCAGTCTCCTGCATCCAGGTATCCAGGATCGATTTGATATAATACGTCGTGGTCGATTTTCCTTTGGTGCCCGTAATGCCCGTCAGATTCAGCTCCTTCCAGGCATCATCATAGAACAGCCCCGCCAGGACCGGCATGGCCTTGCGGATATCCGTGACCAGAAGATGCGGAACATCTGCGTCGATATTCTCATATACCTTCTCGCTAACATAGCCCGCAATACCCTTTTCGATCACCTGCTGCAGATAGATCTCTTTAAACGCGGCGCCTTTGCACACAAACAAGGTATTCTCTCCCAGATCCCGGGAATCATAGGTCAGATATCCGACCGGCTGCAAAGGATCCGAAAGGACAGCTTCCACCAGCAAGCCCTTGTCCTCGAGGGCTTGCGCAAAGTCACCAAGGTTTCGCTTTTTCATCATTTCCTCCATCATTTTTCGCTTTATCGCACGACCGCCCCGGTGTTTATGCCCGGGGCGTCTGTTTAATCGTTACTGGACCGTAACGTTTTATTCCATATAAGTTTTTCCCGCTTTTTCAATGATACAGCGCACCAGCACGTCCGTTGAGTCGATCACATAGGATGGCAGCGTATAATACTGACGGAAATAGGACAGTTCCGTGCAGGCCAGCGCGATCCTTTCACAGCCCTTGGCGGTCAGTTCCGAGACGACGCGGTAAAAACGGTCTTCCTCACCACGTTCACCCTTCTTAACTTCCTCATAGATGAGGTGCATGACATCCTTCTGCCGCTCATCGGACGGATAGACCGGTTCAATGCCAAGAGCCCGGCACTCTTTGCCATAGACATCAGCCATGATGGTGCCATCGGTAGCCATGATGCCAAGCTTTTTCAGTCCCGGACAGTCCTTCATCGCGAAGCGGACCGTTTCCCGGACCATGTGGATCAACTCTGCCCCTACCTGCTGTTGGATCTCATCAAAAAAGTAATGAGACGTATTGCAGGGGATGGCTATATATTCGACGCCCATGCCTTCCATAGCCCGGCAATCCGCGACCGCCTGCTCGACGATAGGCTTGGACTGGCCGTTACGAATGGCCTGGGTGCGGTCTGGCATCGTGGCGCGGTTTACGATGACAAGATCCACATGATCCTGATCCCGCTCTGCCCGGGTATGACGCACGACGCGATCAAACAGAAAGCTCGTGGCCATTGGCCCCATTCCGCCCAGAATGCCGATCTTTACCGGTTTATTCACTTTTTCAGACCTCCGGTCTCTTATTTGCAGTATTTTCGATATTTAAAGATGTGGCTTATGTAATTGCGCAGCACGAACTTCAATCTGGCAGGACCAAGGTCACCCTTATAGAACAGCGGATTGACATATCCGTAGCGGCGGATCACTTCTTTCATTTCCGCGACCGCCTTGTCATTGTGGATATAACGATAGGCGACCCGGCGTGGAATGACCAGCCACAGATGCGGCTTATCCGCCACGGTCAGCTTGGACTCTTTATGCTCGACATATTCTTCGACCAGGCAGCGGGCCAGGTTGAAACCGGAACCCGTTACGTAGAAATTGCTGCGGCCCTGTCTTAAGTTGATCTCAAAGACTTTATACTTTCCATCTCTCTCATCATACTTGATGTCGAAATTGGAAAAACCTACATAATGGATCTCTTCCAGGAATTTCTTCATCTTCCGCATGAGATCCAGATTGACCTCGTTCAGGATGACAGCATGGTTGCCCAGACCGTGCGGCGTATGCTCTTCCAGAAGGACATGGCCCAGGCTCATCAGCTTGACCTTGCCGTTCTGATCCGAATAGCAGGTCAGTACGTGCATGTAAGAATCATTGCCCGGGATGAAGTTCTGAATGATCACAGAATCCGAATAACCCGAAGCATAGATGTCATCCAGCGCCTTTTCCAGTTCAGCGCGGGTATCCAGCTTGTAGACCTTTTTCTGTCCGGCAAAGGGGAACTCCCAATACATGACACTGTCGGAAGGCTTGGCGATGAACGGCCCGTCAAACGGCAGCGTAAAATCATGACCATACTCTTTCCGGTAGATGAAGGTATCCGGATAGTCCAGGCCATACTTTTCACACATTTTGTAGAAGTTCTCTTTTTTGATCAGCTCCTGCATCTGATCGTAATCGATGTAGGCGGCGATGACATTGGGTTCATATTCTCCCTTATGACGGGACAAAAGCGCGGCGTAGGCATCTCCACAGCCGACGGCGATGATCTTTTTATTGGCATGGTCTCTGGCGAACCCGTTCAAGCGGGCCAGGAACTCCTCATCCTGATCGATCTTGGGATCCAGCACAAAATCAACGATACGGCTGTTGGCGGACGGACCGGTAGCAGCCTTTCCCATGACGATGCTCTTGACCCCATAGGCTTCATGAAAAGCCCGGGCCATGCTATAGGTATTGATATCGCTTGCGAACAATACCGGAATAAAACCCCGTTCTACGATCTTCATACTTGTTTTTTCTCCTGTTATTTAAAAATCCAGCTTCTTGCAAAGGCAAACGGCCAGCGCGCCGGGACCGATGTGACAAGAAACGCTTAAGGATAGATGATCAATGTAGATCTCCTGTCCAGGGAAGTACTCGGAAAGCTCCTGGGCAAAGATCTCTGCTTCTTTCAGATTTTGGGTATGCGCTATAGAAACAAGCACATGGGTATGGGAAGGATCCGCGAAACGGCCTTCCGTATCCCGAATGGCAGCCTGCAGCATGGTCTGTTTAGCCTGCTTGAGGGTCCGGACCTTGGAGAATGCGTCGAGCTTCTCACCCTGGATCTGCAAGACCGGCTTGATCTTAAGCAGCGTACCAAGAGCAGCGGCCGCCGGTGTGATACGTCCGCCCTTTTTCAGGTATTTTAAGGTATCGACGCAGATATAGATGCTGGATTCCATTCTGGTCTCCATCAGCACATCATAGATCTTTTGCGCGTCATACCCCTTTTCTCTCATAGCGACAGCATCCAAAACAGATTGACGCTGACTGACGGAGATGCGCTGGTTATCCACCACCATTACCCTTCCGTCATAGCTCTGCGATAACATATAAGCCGTGTCACAGCTGCCGGACAGGCCGCTGGACATAGGGATATATATAATAGTCTCATAAGCTTTTAGGATACGGTTCCACATGTTCAGCACTTCCTGCGGAGACGGTTGGGAAGTGGAGATCTGCGCATCCGCCAGCATTTTTTCATAGAATCCTTCTTCATCCAGGCTGATGCCCTCATAAAATGTTTCGCCATCAATAGAAAAAGGCATAGGAAGAATAAAAACGCCTTCCAGCGCTTCTGCCTGCTGTTGTGTGATGCCGCTGTTGGAATCCGTTACGATCGCGATCGGTTTCAAATACATACCTCCTTCCGATCAGAATCATACTTCGATATTTTATCACGAAATCCCTTCGATAGCAAGCCTATTGCAAAATCGTAATACGCAGAGATAATAAAAGTCCCTCATGCTGAAACAGGAGCATGCGGGACCTTGGAATTACAGTTTCTAAACATTCAGCGTGATGTCTTCTGAAGTGGGACCTTACAGCTTGACAATGTTCGCCGCCTGCGGACCACGATCACTCTGGATCACGTCGAATTCGACCTGCTGGCCCTCGTTTAACGTCTTGAAACCTTCGCCCTGGATAGCGGAAAAATGAGCAAATACATCGTCTCCCTCATCGACTTTGATAAAGCCGTAACCTTTCTCCGCATTGAACCATTTTACAGTACCGATCATTATATGGTGCCTCCATAAATAAATAATTAGAAATTCCGAATCTTACATTTTTTCACATTCTGGAATTTCATGAGCATTCCTAACATACCATCATTGAGAGTGAATGTCAAGCGATTTTCGTTTTTTTTCACAAATATTTTAGGGATTCAGGAAACAGTTGCATCCAATTTTAACTGATTTTTGGCATCTCACTTCTTACGCTTTACAGGGCATTTTTTACAATTTCACATATTTCTTTCCCCATTGTCTTCCGGGGATGTCGTTTTCTGATCGACTTGGGCCATTGACTTTCGTTCTTCTTTCAGTTATTCTTTTCTTATCTGATTTTCGTTTCTTTTCAATCATTCAGAGGAGGTCTTTATGTCTGTCCGTCTACTGCTTACATCTGCCCTTGAAAAGGTTCGGCTGGACCAGGCTCCGGCTCCTTGTTCCGAGCGTTTTACCGTTTTAAAGGAGGACCAATTCTCCTTCCAGGCTGCCTTTCTTCCCGAGTCCGACGGCATAGCGCACCGGGCCGACTATCAGGTGATCGTGTCCGGTCCTCTTTCGGGTCTTGTTCAGGTCCGCTATGTAGAACAGGTCCCCGTCCGTCTGCCGGCATTCGATGCTTCGGATGGGCTTTACCTCGATACCCGTCCCGGCCTGTATCCGGACCTGCTCCGGCCTTTATATGAAAAGGATCACGTTCCCGCCGTGCGGGGTCAGTGGACCAGCCTTTGGATCGAAGTCCGGACAACGAAGGAAACGCCGGCCGGAACCTATCCGCTTACTCTCTCCATCCGAAATGAAACCGAGGATGCCAGCCTGACTGCCGAGATCTGTGTGATGAACGCAGTCCTGCCCGAGCAGCGGCTGAAACATACCGAGTGGTTTCACATGGATGGCCTGTCCTCCTACTATCATGAGCCGGTCTTCAGCCCCCGTTTCATGGAAATCGTGCGCGCGCAGATCCGTACGGCAGTCCGCCGCGGCATCAACATGCTGCTGACTCCGCTTTGGACGCCCCCGCTGGATACCCGCGTGGGGTCGGAACGTCTGACGGCCCAGCTGCTCGATATCGAGGTCGTGGACGGACAGTATCGCTTCTCCTTCGATCGCCTGCGTGATTTTATGAACATGGCCCGGGAAGAAGGGATCCGTTACTTTGAAATGTCCCATCTGTTCACCCAGTGGGGCGCAAAATGCTGTCCTAAGATCATTGCCACGGTTGACGGAAAGCCCTCCCGCATTTTCGGCTGGGATACACCGGCCACGGGAGATGCGTACCGAGGTTTTCTGGAAGCCCTGCTTCCGGAACTGACAGCTCAATTAAAGAGCTGGGGGTATGGAGACTGTGTCTATTTTCATATTTCCGATGAACCTTCTCCGGAATCTCTTCCTCAGTACAAAGCCTGCCGTGCCATGGTCGAACACCTGCTGGCAGGGTTCCCGATCATGGATGCCATGAGCGATCACTCCTTCTTCGAACAGGGAATATGCCGGACTCCGGTCGTCGCCACCAATCACCTGACGCCTTTCCTTGAAGATCCCCGGCCTGATGAGTTCTGGGTCTATTATTGCTGCGGCCAGGGATATAAAGTCTCCAACCGCTTCATCGCGATGCCTTCCTGGCGCACCCGGATCCTGGGCGTGCAGCTATATAAATTCGCGGTAGACGGGTTCCTGCAGTGGGGATATAACTATTACAACAACGTCACCTCCATCCATCCGATCGATCCTTTCGCCACGACCGATGGGGAGGCCAGTTATCCGGCCGGTGATCCGTTCGTGGTCTACCCGGGTCCTGACGGAGAGCCGCTGGAATCCCTGCGTCTTGTCGTTCTTTCCGACGCTTTGTGCGACTTAAGGGCGTTGACCCTGTTGGAGACGCTGACAAGCCGGGACCACGTCCTGTCTCTGATCGAGGACGGTCTGGAAGAACCGCTTTCTTTCGAGGATTATCCGCATTCTCCGGACTATCTTCTTTCCCTGCGGCGCCGGGTCAATGAGGAGATCGAGCAGCATCTGTAAACCTTTCAAGCAAAAAAAGAAAAGGGAGTGTAAAACGAATGATTCGTTTTTACACTCCCTGTTTTTATTGAGTTGAAGAATTACTCTTCGGAAGCGCGATTGGCAACTTCTCTCTCCTGAACATCAGCAGGCGCCTGCTCATAACGGGCAAACTCATACTTGTAGGTGCCGGAGCCACCGGTCATGGAACGCAGATCGGTGTTGTAGTTGAAGATCTCCATCATCGGAACATCCGCGACGATCTCCGTCTTGCCGCCGGATACCGGGTTCATGCCAAGCACGCGGCCGCGCCGCTTGTTCAGATCACCCATGACATCACCGGTGTAATCATTCGGAACGATGACCGTCAGGGATTCGATCGGCTCAAGCAGGACGGGGCTGGCTTCCATGAAGCCCTTCTTGAAGGCCTGGATAGAAGCGGTCTTGAAGGCCATTTCGGAAGAATCGACCGGATGGTAGGAACCATCATACAGATTGGCCTTTACGCCAACGACAGGATAGCCTGCCAGAGGGCCAGCCGCTACGCACTCCTGGATACCCTTCTCAACTGCCGGATAGTAGTTCTTCGGAACGGTACCGCCGACGACGCTCTGCTCGAACACATACGGGGTCTCCATATCACCGGACGGCTCGAAGATCATCTTAACATGACCATACTGGCCATGACCGCCGGACTGCTTCTTATACTTGTATTCCACATCGGCCTTCTTGCGCAGCGTTTCACGGAAAGCGACACGCGGTGTATCCAGCTCGACTTCGACCTTGTATTTCTCCTGCAGGACACTGACGACAACAGCCAGGTGCTGATCGCCCATACCGTAAAGCAACGTCTGATGATTCTCGGCATCGTTGACGGTCTTCAAGGTCTGATCCTCATCCATGATCTTGTTCAGTGCCTGCTGGATCTTATCTTCCTCACCCTTCTTCTTGGCGCGGAAAGCCTGATAATAATACGGTACGGAAACTTCCGTCTTGCAGAACAGGACCGGAACCGCCTTGGTGGAAAGAGTATCACCTGTAGAGCAGTTGGCCTTGCCGATGGCACCGATATCACCGGCGTGCAGTTCAGGAACTTCTTCCGGCTTGCTGCCACGCAGGATGTAAAGCTTGGACAGCTTTTCTTCATTGCCCTTGGACGCGTTGTACAGAACATCATCAGACTTGATAACGCCGGAGCAGACCTTGATCAGAGAATACTTGCCCATGAACGGATCGACGATGGTCTTCCAGACATACGCGGACTTGGAGGTAGCGAAGTTATAGTCAGCAGCGAAGGACTCATTGGTCTTCATGTTGACGCCCTTGCACTCCTTCTCATTCGGAGTCGGGAACAGCTCTATCATATCATTGAGCAGGTTATGGATGTTCAGAACTTCGGTGTTGGAACCCATGGTGACCGGAACGGTGGAACCCTCATGGACGCTGGTCTTCATAGCGGCGCGGATCTCTGCCAGAGAGAACTCATCGCCATCAAAGTAACGATCCATGAACTCATCGCTGGTCTCAGCAACGGCTTCCATCATGACATCATAATAGTTGTCCAGATATTCCTGAGAATAGGACGGGATCTCGCACTCTTCACGACCGTTCGGGCCGGTGAAGCGGCGGCCGGCCTTCTTGGCTACGTTGATATAGCCGACCAGCTTCTCATTTTCACGGATAGGCATATAGAACGGAGCGATCTTCTTGCCATAGCGCTCGGTCAGATCTTCCACTACCTGACGATAGGAGGCATTGTCAACATCCATTTCATCAACGAAGATCATGCGGGGCAGGTTGTATTTTTCGCAAAGCTCCCAGGCCTTTTCGGTACCGACTTCCACGCCGGCCTTACCGGAAACAACGATGATAGCGGCATCCGCAACGGCGACAGCCTCTTCGACCTCACCGATGAAGTCAAAGAAACCGGGGGTATCCAGGATGTTGATCTTGGTCTTGTTCCATTCGATCGGAACTACGGATGTATGAATGGAGAATTTACGCTTGATTTCTTCTTTATCATAATCACTGATCGTGTTGCCATCGGCCACTTTGCCGATACGGGTCGTCAGACCGGCCACATAAGCCATGGCCTCGACAAGACTGGTCTTGCCGCATCCACCATGTCCTAACAGGACAACATTACGAATACTATCTGTGGTATACACATTCATGTCATGTTCCTCCAATACGAAATGATAACAAAATTATATCAAACTTTTTCCCGAGTTGCAATGTTTTTGTTGAATTTTAACGAAACATTCACAGTTTTATTTTCCATGTTTACCGAATAAACTGGGAAATAGCCTTGTTCAGCTCCTCCACTTCGTGCATATCTCCACTTTCCACCGCATGGATGATGCAGTGGCTGATATGTTCTTCCAGGATCTCTTTTCCGCAGCTTCCAAGCGCGGAACGTACGGCGGCCAGCTGGATCAGGACCTGGCTGCAGTCCTCCCCGTTTTCCACCATGGTGCGCACTTTTTCCAGATGTCCGATGGCACGGGACAGCCGGTTGATGATCTTACGGTCATGCTCCGGACTGTGAAAATGATGATATCCGTTTAATTCGTGTGTATGTTCGCTCATACTGACCTCTCATTCCAGGTTTTGCAGACGCAGGGGAAGCTCCATGTCATGCGATTCCAGAAGTTCTTTGTCCCTCAGGATCTTATCCGTCGGTCCATCTGCCACGATAGCGCCTTGATGCATCAGGATCGTTCTTTCGCAGGTATCCATGATCATATCCAGATCATGCGACGCGATCAGTTTGGCCGGCTTCAGCCCCTTCAGCAGGCCGATCAGGCGCCGCCTGTTGCGCGGGTCCAACGCCGCTTCCGGTTCATCCATCAGGATCAGCTCCGGTTCCATGGACAGGATCGTAGCGATCGAAACCAGCCGTTTCTCGCCTCCGGACATCTGATAGACCGGTTTATCCTTCAGATAGGCTGTTCCGGTCTTCTCCATCGCCTCGTCCACTCTCTTTTTCACTTCTTCCTCGGACAGGCCATAATTGCGCGGCCCGAACGCGATCTCGTCATATACCGTATTGTTGAAGAGCTGGCTGTCCGAATCCTGAAAAACATACCCGACTTTGGCGCGGATCCCGGCCAGGTTCTTCTTGTCCATGGAAAGCCCCGCGACTTTTACCTCGCCTTCAAACCCGCTGACCAGGCCGACCAGAAGCTTGAGCAGCGTGGATTTACCCGCTCCGTTGGCACCCACCAGGCCTACTGATTCTCCTTTTTCTAAAGAGAGGCAGATGCTTTTCAGGACCTGCGGTCCATTGGAATAGTGAAATGATACATGATCCAGTCTAATCATAATGACCCCTTATACAAACAGATTTCCGACCAGAAAGATGATAACATAGCGTCTGAGCAACACAAACGCGCCGGTCCAGAACAAACCATAGAGGACATCCGTAAGGGTGAGCTTCGCGTTGCGTCCCTCTCTGAATTCCCCGTTAAACCCTCTCAGCAGCATGCTTTCATAGACGATCTGCGCTTTATCCATGCTGCGCAGCAAAAGCTGTCCGACCAATGGCCCCCACAACTTGAAATGGACTCCTTTTTGTCCCGGCGCCCTGAGCTGGTAGGCCTGGGTGATCCGACTCACCTCGCTCAGCAGCACGGAAATATATCGATACGTAAGCAGCAGCTGCGTGACCAGGATCTGTGGTACATGGATCTTGCGAAGCGCGCGGCACAGATCCACGATCGGCGTCGTAGCCACCAGGATGTACGAGGCGAGCACGCTGAAAAAACCCTTCAGGATCAAGGTCATCATGGAGATCCATCCCCCGCGCAGGACGATGCTTCCGATCGAGACCGGCGTTTTGTCCAGCAATGGATTGAACAGGCCGATAAAGACCACCAGCGGCAAGACGAGCCGCAGACGGCGCAGGCATTCTCCAAACTTCAGATCTGCCAGAATGAACAAAGCCAATGGATACAATCCCATGCCGATCAGTCCGAAGAGCTCGTACTTTCCAAAGGACACGACGATGGCAATATACAGGATCGTTAAACCCAACAAGACCAGTGGATGAATATGGTTCACCCACTGGTCCCGCCTGGCCAGCCTTTCCAGCTGGCCGAATTCATGGATCGCGTTTTTGATCTCACTCATGTTTTAAACTTATGCTGTCTTCTTCTTGGATGATTTGCGAATGATAAAGCAGACTCCCGCCGCGATGACCGCTACGACCGCCCCGCCTACGATACCGGAGAAGCTGGTGCCGGCTGCTGATTCGGAATCCTTGAACGCGTAGTCCGGGAGAAGCGATGTCGTTTCCTGGACCGATTCCGCGGACTCATAGACATTCCTCTCCGATTCCAGTTCGGTAGAACCGGTGATCTTTTCAATGGACCACTCCAGTCCGTCCGGATACTCAGAGGCTGCCAGGGACAGACCGCCGCCGATCAGGACCGCGCAGACCGCTAGAATGATGGCCGTGCTCTTCAGCGAGAAGCGCCCCTCTTTTTTAGTCTCACTGTTGCCGTACAGCAGTTCCGGTCTGGCTTCATAGACAAAGGCCAGCACCGCCGCTGTGATCAGACCTTCCACAAAACCGATGGCCAGGTGGATCGGCTGCATCACGCCGAGGAAGGCGCTAAGCGGCAGTTCGGAGATGCCGGAGATGGCTGTTTCCAAAGAAACGCTGAGAGCGCCAAGCTGCAGTGTGATGACGCAGCCCAGAATAGACGCCAGAATGATCTTGCCGCGGCTGAAGCCCTTTTTCATGATCGGCAGCCAGAAGACCAGCGTACCGATAAAGCAGCCGTAAAAAGCCATATTCCAGATATTGCAGCCCAGCGCCAGCAAACCGCCGTCCGCGAACAGCAGGCACTGGATCAGCAGGACCGATATCATCGTCAGAAAGCCCGCATAGGGACCTAACAAAGCTGATAATAACATACCTCCGCACAAATGTCCACTTGAACCTGTTCCGGGGATCGTGAAATTGATCATCTGCGTGGCAAAAACAAAAGCTCCCATGACCCCCATGATCGGGATCTTTCGGGTCAATTCTTCTTCCTCCCGTACTTTCTTTACGGAAACCACAGCCGCTGCCGCTGAAGCAGCGTACATAACGCCAGCTACTGCCGGGCTGACCAACGCATCTGCCATATGCATAAAGGCACCCTCTTTCTCATTAACTGATAAAAGGATACCATTCTCATTTTTCTCGTCAAAGCCCCCCTGGGGGATAGAAATCCAGGGGGGGCTTAGAAAAAACTTCGCGGTATAATCAACTGCGAGAAAAGATCAGAACTGCTTATTTCGCTTCGATCGTGATCTCGCAAGGCTCGCATCCTTCGACGCAGACCTTGACCGTGATCTGACCCGGCTCATCCGCTACGACAGCGGCCATAGCCCGGCCTTCATAGGCCTTGCAGTACGGTGTACCATAGTTCTCTTCCGTGCAGGGATTGCCGGAGCCCATGCCTGCCAGGCGACCCGCTCCACTGACCTCGACGCAGATCACGGAATCTTCATACGGTACACGGTTGCCTTCCGCGTCTACGATCGTCAGCGCCACATAGGACAGATCCTGACGGTCCGCTTTGATGCAGGGACGATCCGCGCAGGCTGTGACTGCCGCAGCTTTGCCCGTCGTCTTCAGGCAGCAGCGGGCGATCTCTTTGCCATCGCGATAGGCGACCGCTTCCACGGTACCCTTTTCATAGGGGATCTCCAGAGAGGCTTCCAGCTTTTCAACCGGTGCTTTGCCGCAGGATTTTCCGTTCAGGAAGAACTCGACCTCATCCGCATCCGCATAGGCATCGACCTTGACCGGCTTGCCCAGCCATTCGTCGTCATAGGTCCAGGTGTCTTCCACATCTCTCCAATGCCAGCCGGTGCCCCAGAAGGTATCGCCGTTGTGGCAGGGATGGGTGGTGTAAAGGGCCATCTTATCGCTGTGGCCATCGAAGGCTTCCCACATGATCTCACGATAGTAGGACTGACCGGTACGGTAGCCGCACAGATCCATATCGCCCTGGAAGCAGCTGCGCCACGGCCACGGACCCATGAAACCATGATCCTGGCTTTCGGAATCCCAGACGACACGGCCGACACCGGCCTCGCCCAGGTTGTCATAAGCGGTCCAGATGAAGTCGCCGATGACGTGACTGTTGTCCATGGTGGCTTTCCAGTAGTCATAGGTGTTGAACGGATGGGTCTCGGTGCCCATGATCACACGACCTGGGAAGCGGGTCTTATCATCTGCGTAGCGCTCATACAGATAGTTGTAACCAACGATATCCAGAGCGGACGCGTAATCCGCGGTCTTGGTGCCCCAGTTGTCGCGCTCTTTGCTCTGCTCGAGGTTCATCACATTGATGTTGTCCTTATCTTCGGCACCGGCCAGCATCGCTTTCAGCGCTTCCGGATCGAAGACGCCGCAGATGGCGGAGGTCACGAAATGAGTATTGTCGAAGGATCGGATCTTTTCCGCCAGCTTGTGGGCCCAGTAATAACCATTGCCGGAACCATCACGCTCACCGATCTCATTGCCGATGGAATAGGAGAAGACGCAAGGATGGTTGCGGTCACGCTTGACCATGTACTCGATGTCGCGCTCCCACCACTCCTCGAAGTACAGATGGTAATCCATCGGGACCTTACCGATACGCCAGCAGTCAAAAGCCTCATCCAGCAGAATGATACCTTCTCGGTCACAGACTTTAAGCATCTCCAGTGACGGCGGATAATGGCTGATGCGGACCGCGTTATAACCGGCGTTTTTAAGGATCTGGATCTTGCGCTCTTCCGCTCTCGGCCAGGCCGCGGAACCCAAGAACGCAGCATCGTGATGGATGCAGCCGCCCTTCAGCTTGATGGGCTCGCCGTTTAAGCGCAGGCCGTTCACAGCGTCTGCCTCGAACTTGCGGATACCGAAGACGGTCTCGGCTGTTTCATCCGCCTGTCCGGGTACCTTCAGCACGGTCTTCAAGGTGTACAGATTGGGGGTCACGGTGTTCCACAGCTTCGGATCGGTGACTTCCATCTGGATCTTGGACTTGATCTTCTGGCCCGGCTCGACATGGGTCAGGATCTTTCCGCAAGCAACGGGCTGTCCGTCCGGATCCACGACCGTCATCTCGACGTTGGCCGTAGACTGCACGCTGTGAAGCGTGGATACGGAGACTTCGGCGCGCACCACAGCCCGGTCTTTTGCGACTTCCGGCGTGGTGACGAAGATATCCCACGGCTCGATGCCGACCGGCTCACCTACCCACAGAGAGACGCTGCGATACAGACCGCCGCCGGAATACCAGCGTGTGGAGGGCTGACGGCTCTGGACCGTGATCACCAGTTTATTGGAACCCGCCTTGACATGGTTGGACAGATCCACCAGATAGGGGGTATAGCCATAGGGATGCATGGCAAGAAGCTCCCCGTTCAGGGTCACTTCCGCGTTCATATAAGCACCGTCGATATCCAGAATGATACGCTTGCCGATCCACTCTTCCGGGATCTCCAAGGTCTTCTCATAGATACCGCGGCCCTCACCGAAATAGCCGTTCGGAGCGCCGCCGGCCGCTTTCGGATCTCGGGGCTTGGTGTAGATAAAGTCATGAGGAAGATCGATCTTCAGATTTTTAGGTCCTTCCGCGCCGGGAAACGCGAACATCTGATTATTGTCACGAAACTCCCACCCAAGGTTCAGGTTTTGTTTTTGCATATCGTGTTTCTCCTTTCCGATTTGCACATAATTCTATAGCAAAGTATATAGATTTTTGGTTGTTCTGTCAACGGAGGAAAGAAAACGATTCATGGACAAAACCACCTTCTTGACAAACCTCCGGTTTGGCAGTAAAGTGGCAAGAGCGCAAAAAGAAAGAAGGATATCCATGGCTTCCCGAAGATATGATATCGACATGACAAGCGGGCCGCTTGTCGGCAAGATCCTTAAATTTACCTTACCCGTCATGGCTGCCGGTGTATTGCAGCTCTTGTTCAACGCCGCCGACCTGGTCGTGGTCGGACGCTTTGCCGGCAATACAGCCCTGGCCGCTGTCGGTTCCACCGGCGCCATCACCAATCTGATCGTCAATCTGTTCATCGGCCTGTCCGTGGGGACCAACGTTATCGTTGCGCAGCATTACGGAGCTCAGCGCCACCAGGACATTCACGAAACGGTCCACACCTCTATCGCCGTCAGTTTTCTGGGCGGGATCATCCTGACCGTCCTGGGGCTGATCCTCGCTTATCCTCTGCTTCGGCTCATGGATACGCCTGAGGATGTCATCGATAAGTCAGTCCTGTACATGAGGATCTACTTCTGCGGCATGATCGCCATGATGCCCTTCAATTTCGGCAGCGCCATCCTGCGTGCCACCGGCGACACCCGTCATCCGTTGTACTATCTGACCATCGCCGGGGTCCTGAATTTTCTTCTCAATCTGTTCTTCGTGATCGTCCTGCACATGGATGTGGACGGCGTCGCTTTGGCCACCATCATTTCCCAGGCCGTCTCCGCCTTCCTGATCCTGCGGTATCTGACCAAACTGCACGGGAGCTGTCACCTGTACTGGAAGCAGCTTCGCATCTATAAAGACAAGCTTTGGGCCATCACCCGCACCGGTCTTCCGGCCGGCATCCAGGGCTGCCTGTTCTCCTTATCCAACGCGATCATCCAGTCTTCCGTCAACTCCTTCGGCGGGACCGTTATGGCGGCCAACACAGCTGCCTCCAACGTGGGCGGTTTCGTCTATACCAGTATCAATTCCTTCAGCCAATCGGCTCTGTGCTTTGCCGGTCAAAACCTGGGCGCCAAAAAATACAGCCGCCTGAACCGGGTCCTGATCATCAATCTGGCTCTGGCCACTGTGATCGGCGCCGTCCTGGGCGGTCTGCTCTACCTGTTCCGCGCGCAGGCGCTTAATATCTACACTTCGGATGCCGAAGTCATCGCGGCGGGTTCCATCCGTCTTCTGTATGTAGGTCTGGTATATTTCATCTGCGGCTGGATGGATGTATTTTCCGGCCAGATCCGCGGCATGGGCTATTCCCTGCTGCCGACCATCGTATCCCTGATCGGCGCCTGCGGACTGCGTATCGTCTGGATCTACGCCATCTTCCCGCACTTTCATACCCTGCACGGGCTTTACATCTCCTATCCGATCTCCTGGCTGATCACCACGCTGGCCCACTTCATCGTATATCTGTGGATCCGGCGTAAGCTTCCAAAGGTTGACGGAGCAGTATAGAAACTGTATAAAAAAAGAAGCTGTCTTACACAAGCGATTTCCTCTGCTTGCTCGTAAGACAGCTTCTTTGCTCTATGAAGGCTTGGGTTTGGGCATTATTTCAACATCTGCATCAGCTCCGGCAAAGTCGCTTCGAAATCGACCCCGTACCAGGGCTTGTCCGGGTTTTCCATCGTAACTTCGATGGTACGTGCGGTATAATCCGCCGCGATCTGGAAGGCTTTTTCCAGATCATAGCCCCGCATTAAGGCGCCTATGGTCACGCTGGAGAACAGGTCGCCGGTTCCATGATAGGAGGCGTCGATCCGGTCATTCTGATACTGGAAGGTGCGGCCCGTGGCTGTTTCCAGGCCGTAGATACCGGTCTTGCCTTTGGACAGGGACACGCCGGTCAGCACGACCGTTTTGGCACCAAGACCAGCCAGTTTATGCAGGAGGTCCAGCACATAGGCCTCGTCGTACTCTTCTTTATATTCGGTGCCGGTCATAAAGCAGGCTTCTGTAATATTCGGCACGATGATATCGGCCTCCCCGCACAGTCCCGCGTTCAGCTTGGCGTAGTTTTCATCAAAGGCCGGATACATCTTTCCGTTATCCGCCATGACCGGGTCAATAAAGATCATCGTGTCATCGGTCTTGAACATGCGGAAGATCTCCTTCGCGATCTCGATCTCCTCCGCGGAACCCAGGTACCCGGTATAGATGGCGTCAAAGGTGATGCCTTCATTCTTCCAGTGCTGCGTGATCGGCAGCAGCTGATCCGTCAGGTCTTTTACGGTAAAGTTTTTGAACATGGTATGGGTGGACAGGACCGCCGTGGGCAGGATGACCGTCTCTACGCCCATCGCGGAGATGACCGGCAGGGCAATGGTAAGGGAGCACTTGCCAAAGCAGGAAATATCTTGTATCGTAAGGATCTTTTTCATGATATGAATACACCTCTTTCTCAAACTTCTGGCCTTATTATACTCCAATCTGGCATTAAATAAATAGCCAGAATTTAATATTTTTATAAGGTCAGATGGATGATTGCTTTTTCCTGACGCTTTCGATATAATGAAGGCAGCTTATTCTGCCAGAAAGGAACGTACCTATCATGCAACGATATACTGTCGCCGGACAGATCAAGCCCGGTCAAGGCGCTGCTTTTCGTGCCGCGCTGGGTCAGGCCTGGCCTGATCTTTGTACCTCACTGGAATCCTATAAGGTCCGCAATTTCTCCATTTGGCAGGCGGAAGACCTGGTTTTCCTGTATGGTGAAAGCTCCGAAAACACACTGGATGTTGCCCGGCTGATCTCCGTCTTTTCTTCGACCGTGTCCTTCTTTCCCTACCCCATGCGGTTGATGTATTCGGACATCGGTATCATTCGGGAAGATAAAAGCCTGATCCGCCACCGGGTCTTTATGACCAAGCTGGTCCCCGGCAGCGAGGAGGAATACAAACACCGCCATGACGTGCTGTCGGCAGAAAACGACGCAGCCCGCGGCGGCGCTCCCGATCCTGGTCCGGACAGCAACTTCACCATCTGGTCCTCCGGCGGATATATCTTCGGTTATGACGAGATCGATGTCACCATGGAGCAGCCTATGACAGAAAAACAAAAGGCCTCCACCATAGCGTGGGAGACCCGTATGTTCGAGATCATGAGCTGGATCACGAATGACTGTGATTGGATCAGCGGTGAGCACCATCCCTCTGTACAAAGGATCGCGCACCGCGGTTGATCTTTTTTCCTTTTACCCTTCAAACAGCGGTGTGCTGAAATACCGCTCTCCGGTATCCGGCAGCACCGTAACGACCGTCTTGCCCTTTCCCAGAAGCTTTGCCAGCTTGATGGCCGCGCACACGTTCGTTCCGCTGGAAATGCCGCACAGAATGCCCTCCTTTTTCGCGAGGGCTTTTGTTGTTTCCATGGCCTGTTCATCCGTCACGATATAGATCATATCATAGATGTGCTGATCCAGGATATCCGGGATCAGGCCATCGCCGATGCCCATCTGCAGATGGGTCCCGATGCTGCCGCCCGACAAAATGGCCGCGTTTTCCGGCTCCACCGCGCAGATCTGGATGTTCGGATTCTTCTCTTTCAGCACCCGTCCGATGCCGCTGATCGTGCCGCCTGTACCGATGCCGGAACAAAACGCATCGATCGGACCATCCACCTGTTCCAGGATCTCCAACCCGGTATGCTCCAGATGGGCTGCCAGATTGTCCGGATTGCTGAACTGATCCGGCACGAATACTCTGGGATCTTCTTCTGCCATCTGATGCGCCAGGGCAATGCAATTCTGGATGCACTCTCCGATGTTATTATCATCATGGACCAGCCTGACTTCCGCCCCGTATTGCGCGACCAGCAGCCGGCGTTCATGACTGACGGAGTCCGGCATGATAATGACTACTTTATAGCCTTTGACCGCGCCGACCAAAGCCAGACCTATGCCTTGATTGCCGCTTGTCGGTTCCACGATGATCGAATCCGGGTTCAGCTCCCCTCTTCTTTCCGCCTCTTCGATCATCTTTAAGGCGGTGCGGGTCTTGATGGACCCGCCTATGTTCAAGCCTTCGTATTTGACCAGGATCCTTGCGTCCTCTGGTCCTGTCATATGATTCAAGCGGATCAGCGGGGTATGCCCGACCGCTTCCAGTACGTTCTGATAGATCATGTTGATTCAGTTAAACCTCTTCTGTGTGATAATTTCAAGTTTTATCATTGTAACATAAAAGAGTGCATAATACAAGTTGAAAAGAGACGAAAGACCGCTTGCGAACATCAAGTCCGCAGGCGGTCTTTGTTATCATTCGTCTTTATCATCAAAGCCGGCGCGGCCTTTGTTCAGACGGATGACGAAAGGATATTCTTCATAGGTGAAGGTTTCCGGCATCGTGACCAGAAGGCCTTCTTCCGAGGGCTTTGCCTTCAGGCGCTCGCCTTCCAGCAGCGTCGCGATCCGATAGCCATCTTCCGGTCTGACCTCGGTCAGTCTGACCGTGCCTCCTTCCGGACGGCCCATCACGATGGCATACAGGGTCTGGCCTTTTGCCGTGTACCGAATGTCTTTCTCCGTGAACTTATCCCGGTTCGTATCCGTAAAGGCTCCTTCCGGGATCTGGGTCGGGCCTTCACCAAAGATCTTCCAGGGACGCGTACCATAGATGGCTTCTCCGTTGGCCTTCAGCCAGCGGCCGATCTCCCGCATGATGTTCCTCTCCTCTTCCGGGATCGTACCATCCGCCTTCGGACCGATGTTCAGAAGGAGCGCTCCGTTTTTGGAAACGATATCCACCAGGTCGCATACTATGTCGACCGGCTTTTTGTAATCATGGCCCTCGATATAGCCCCAGGAGTTTTTGCTGACAGACGTATCATTCTGCCAAAGCATGGTCCGCCCGTTGGAAAGCTGTCCACGCTCGACATCGAAGACGGCGCAGCCCTCATCATAGGCCGTATACTTATAGTTGATCGCTCCTCCAATGTTCCATTCGGCGCAGCGATTGTAGTAGTACGCCGCAAACTTTTCCAGATAAGGCCGGAAGGACAGATGATTGATCCACCAGTCGAACCAGACGATCTGCGGACGGTATTTATCCACGATCTCACAGGTCCGAAGCAGCCAGTCATCCAGGTGATCAGCCGTAGGCGGGCAAAGGGTTACGCTGGAATGATCCTCCGGTGCCGGCGCGGCCGGACCGTAGAAATCTTCCAAATCTTCGGTATAGTCACTGTCGATCTTGTGAACTCCGTCCATGAACCAGTAGTGTTCCGCGCGATGACTGGACGCGCCAAGGATCATACCTTCTTCCCGGACGGCCTGGCCAAGCTCCCCGAGAATATCGCGCTTCGGCCCCATTTCCGCCGCGTTCCAGCGAGACAGATCACTTTTGTACATCTGGAAACCGTCATGATGCTCCGCGACCGGGACTACGAAACGGGCTCCCGCTTCTTTAAAGAGCTGTGCCCAATCTTTGGGATCGAACTGCTCCGCAGTGAACATGGGAATGAAATCCTTATATCCAAAGTCCTTATGCGGGCCGTATGTCTTGATATGATGTTCAAATTCTTTGGTCCCCGGCTGATACATGAAACGGGGATACCATTCGCTGCCGAAGGCCGGGACGCAATACGGACCCCAATGGATGAAGATGCCAAACTTTCCGTCCTCGTACCACTTGGGGACCTTATAGTTCTTCAACGAGGCCATGGACGCAGTAAAAGGTCCCTTCTCGATCACCTTCTGGATCTCTTCCATGCGCGCCGGGCGATTATACTTTTTAGGCTTTGGTGATAAGCTTTTCATACTTAAAACAACCTTTCTGCGGGATCAAACAAGGGCCGGTCAAAAGGCCGGCCCTGTTTACTGTTTTGATCAAGCGATCTTCAGGACGTATGCGTACGGCGGCATATTATCCGGCAGCGCGACTACAAGAGCGTCGTCTTTCTGACAGAACTCAACATCGCCCATGCCCAGGATCTCTACCTTCTTGCCTTCCGGAACTTCCAGGCCTTCGATCGCGACGGTCTTTCCGGGCTGCTCATCCATGACGATGGCATAAAGGACATCTCCCTTTTTGGTGTAACGGACTTCTTTTCCATCTTTCGTTACATCCGACTGCTTGTCTTCACGGCAGGTCGTCGCATAGATGGCCTCTCCGTTGACCTTCAGCCACGCACCGGTCTCCAGCAACGGTTCCATCTGCTCTTTCTGGATCGTACCATCCGCAAGCGGACCTACGTTGAGCAGAAGATTACCATTTTTGGCGGTGACATCGATGATGCACCAGATGACGTCTTTGGCCTTCATGAAGTTGGCCGGGTTCTCGTTACGGTTGTATCCGAAGGACATACCAATGCCGCGGCACAACTCCCATTTCTCCGTGTCATAGTTGAGAACGCGGGCGTACTCAGGCGTATAGTAGTCTCCGATCTCGATCTGGAACGGAATACCCTTGCCTTCTGCCTTAGCCTTGTAGATCTCATCGATATATTTCTGACGGCCGGCCTCATCGATCTGCAGCCAACGGTTATTCAATACGCCATCTTCTACCGTATTATAGTAATCCGCAAACAGCTTCATCAGATCGGTCTGCGCCGGATATCCCATATCGTTCCACAGAACAGACGGATGATACTTCTCGATCAGTTCGCGGGTCTGTGCTTCGGAATAAGCAGCGTACTCATCAGACGCGACATAATGATCCGCCCAGTTCTCCGGGCTGTTCATCGGCTCATGCTTGAACGTCCAGTCAAAGATACCAGAGTAATACAGGCCCATTTTCATGTTATGCGCACGAACGGCATCGGTCAGCTCGCCCACCAGATCCCGCTTGGACTGATAGTCCGGCATGAAGGGATTCTTGTGCTCGCTGGGCCACAGGGTGTAGCCGTCATGATGCTTGGTGACCAGAACGACGTATTTCGCGCCGGCTTCTTCAAAGAACTTGGCCCAGGCTTCCGGATCCATCTTATCGCTTTCTTTCTGGAATTCATGATAGAAATCGAAATAATCGAAATCCTTCCCATAGGTCTTCTCATGGTACTCCTGGGTCGGAGAACCTGGGCAGCGCAGGGAATTCAGGTACCATTCGGCATAGGGATGATACTTCATCTGCTCTTCCATGGAGGGCAGTTCATCGCCATCGACCATGCTCTGGCCTTCCGGTTTTTTTACAGCCCATCCGGGTACGGAAAACAGTCCCCAATGGATAAAGATACCGAATTTGGCATCTTTAAACCACTGTGGCGCCTCGTGGCTGGAAACGGATTCTCTTGTCGGTTCATATTTCATGGTAAAACAGTCCTCCTCAGATCTTATTGTCGGTAAATTCCTCGCCGCCATGCAGCTGCGGATAATAGGACGCGAAGACATACTTCGGCTCTTCATCAAATTCCATATCCAGAACAGTGATGCCGCAGATCGTATCCGGGATCTCCTTCGGCAGGTTCTTCAGGATGATGCGGTGGCCCTTATGCTCGAAGTCGATCGGAGTACCGTCCTTGAGCAGGGTGATCTTCTTCGGTGCGTTCATATAGCCGCCGATCGCCATGGTGCCGTCCTTCGGCCAGATCACGTTCCACAGATAGACGTGGCCTTCCTTGGCAGATGCCCAGGTAACGCCGTTGCCGCCGAATTTCGCGTGGCCCCAGCCGCCGCCTTTGATCATCTTGCCATAAACAGCCTCGCCGTTCTCTTTCAGCCACTCACCGACCTTCAGCAGCGGTTCGACCGCTTCTTCCGGAACGGAACCGTCCGGTGTCGGACCGATGTTCAGCAGCAGGTTGCCGCCATTGGCCGCGCAGGTATTGATCATCTTGATGATCTGCTGAGCGGAATAGCTGAAGGGCTTGACCTGCTCGGAATCCACATAACCCCAGGACAGGCCGTTGAAGGTCATGCAGGCTTCCCAGTCACGCTCACCCGGAGTGACATGCTCTTCCGGCGTGCCGAAATCTTCCGGCAGACGGCTGCGGTCATTGATGATGATATCCGGCTGCAGCTCTCTGAGTTTCTGATTGCGGACCAGGGAATCCCAGCCTTCCCAGCTTTCCATGGGAGCCGGTACATCATACCAGAGGATATCGATCTTGCCATAATTGGTGAGCAGTTCTGTGTTGATATCCATCAGGAACTGCGTATAGCGCTTTCTGGCCTCGTTATCATACGCGCAGCGACCGGAATCCGGATGATGCCACTCCATGCAGGTGGAATAGAAACCGATACCCAGACCGAATTCACGGCAGGCATCTACAAATTCACGGACCAGGTCGCGATGCGGTCCATAATTGACAGAGTTATAGGGGTTGGCTTTGGAATCCCACAAGGAGAATCCCTCATGATGACGGGTGATCATGACCATGTACTTCATGCCGGCCGCTTTTGCCAGCTTCGCCCACTCGCGCGGCGCGCCGGGCTTCGGATTGAAGTTATCAGCCAGTTTCTCATACTCTTCGATGGGCCAGTTTTCCTGGACCATGCCCCACTCATGACGTCCTACCGTTGAGAAGAGGCCATAATGAACAAACATACCATAACGCGCCTGTCTCCACCAATCCATGCGGCGGTCACGCGTCTCAGCTGTCCAACGCTCGTACTCAGGCTTGCTCAGGATCTTCGACATAGTGATCTACTCCTTTTCTTGTTGTTTTCCGAATGAGAAGCGAAATATTGCTTCCGTTTTCCACAGAATACCACAAAAGGAGAAAAAAGAAAAGACTATTTTTGTTACATTTAGCCTTTTTTGAAAAGGCTCTTTCTCCGCAACAGCTGATACATCACTGCCAGAGCCACGCTGCCCGAAGTGATCCACATCCATTGCGTGTGTCGGGTCTCCAACCCTGTCGGGACGACGACCTCCCTTTCATTGACAAATGTGCAAGCGCCGCCTTCTTTTGTCAATGTACCGGTCTCGTTTTCGGCATGGACCACGTAGTCCGTTTCTTCCTCGGTGATCGTATAGGTCGTGCCGACCTTCAGTTTCTTGATGATCAGTTTCTCTCCGTGCGACAATTGGAAACCTGCCTTTCCCTCTGCAAACCGGATCTGTCCGGTCTGCCCGCTTTCATCTTCTGTCTCAAATGTGCCGGACAGAGGAGTTCCTTCAAAAGAAGCCTCTATCGTAAAGGCAAAACTGTCATTTTTGTTTCCCATACCGCCGGTCACCGTTTTCTGTACCGAAAGCTGTGTTTCTTCGATGATCTTCTTATTGTTGATCTTCAAGCCTGTTTTCGTGCTGGCATTGGAATAACTGACATCGCCGGCCGGATTCGTGATCCAGGCAAAGGAAGCCTTTCCGTTTGAAACATTGACGCCGCCGTACACCAGCTTGGATGTTTTGGTATATCCTGCAGGCGCCTCCATCTCTGTGATCCGGTATCTTCCTAAAGGAAGGGTGGGCCCTCCGCCTGAGTCTTTGTACAAGGCGCTTGCCGTCTGCCCGTTATACTTGGCCAGATAGGAGGAGGTGTCATTCAGGTTGGCTACGCCATTTATGGTCTTGACATACCAGGTCCGGGCCGCTTTAGCCGAATCGAGCTGCTCTCCCGTATTGGCGCTCGTTATAAGATACTCCACCTTGAACACCGCGTTTCCTTTGGTGATCACTGTGCCGTTTTCCACCTTGGTGATCGGGATCTTGCCGGAAGCCGTCAGTGGCTTGTCTGAAGCGTTGATGGTCGTTGTCTTATCGTCCGTCACGGTAAATGAGACGGGCGTCACATCCAGCGCGTATCCGGTCCCGGCCTTGATCTCGCGATACCAGTAGGTCCCTGGCGACAGGCTGACCGTATTGCTGGTTCCGGCGGCGTTCACCGTCAATGTCGCTACCCGGCTGGCATCTCCTGTAGCGTTGGCCTTCGTTTTGTAGATCCCGTATTGTGTTCCGTTCAGGGAATACAGGGTATTGTCCTTGGTGATATCCGGTACAGAGGAAGTCTTTTTCAGTGTCACCTTGCCCGAGGGGTTGTAGCGCCACAGATAGAAGTCCTGTGTCGAAGCTGTTCCACGGATCACATATGCTTTAAAGGTAGAAGGCACGTCCGAGGCGGACTTGGTCTTGAGAAAGGCAACGAATTCCTGATAGCCGGTCAAGGATGTCAGAAGCTTATTGCCTGTTTTGTTGGCATTATTGGTGTTGTAATAGGACAAGGCCGTATGTGTCGCGATATACGCCGGTCCTTTATAGCCCTCGCTGAAATAATACGAGGTCTGACTGGGCGTGACCGCCATGCCCTGGCTGTTCGTATACTGCTTAAAGCCGCTCCATTCCGCCGGACCATTGATCCCGAACCACAGCACTTTGCGGATGTTGGCATCCGTATCCTCGACCGCTGAGAAGGTGACATCGATATTATAGTGACCGGTTCCGAGCTTGCTGTTTTCCGGCGGAAGCACGCCTTGTGATCCGCACTGGACAAAGCCGCCAGTCGCTTTATCGACCCAGATCCCGGTACCTCCTCCTCCGGAAGGCGCGTTGCCGCTGGCTTCCCGGTACCAGGCATCGCCCGCGCGGTAGATCGTGACCGACATCGAAGAGGCAGCCAGCCGTTTAGGAGCCTCGCTTTCTTCCTGCTCCGTTTCCTCTTCGCTCGTCTCCTCATCCGTCACGCTTTCTTCTGTTTCGGAGGAAATATCCTGTTTTTCTTCGGATGACTCCTCTTCCGATCCGGGTCCTTCAAGATCTATGTCATGAGATTCTTCCTCAGGAGAGCTGTTCGTAGGCTCTGCTTCAGATGTCTCCCCCTCCAGAGGCTCCTTTGACGACTCCTCTTCCGGCGTGACAGATCCTTTCGAGCTTTCTTCTTCCGGTATCGTTTCTTCGGAGGAACTCTCGTTGTCAGAGTCTGAGATTTCCTGTTCATCTGGCTGGGTCTGCTCCACCGGGGCACTCTCTTCTTCCGCCGCCGAGACCGGTCCATAGGCCGAAAGAAGCAGGAGTCCGATCAGGATCCAGCATCCAAACTGTCGGAATAGCTTCATCTCTCTCCCTCCTTTCGGACCTTGATCAGGATACTGACGCAAGCTCCAAACGACAGGATCAGCATGGCCCAAAGGAGGCCGGTCCTGCTCCTGTCACCGGTCTTTGGCACCTCTGTCTCCACGTTTTTCTTGTTGTAAAAGACCACTTTGTCTTTCTTCCCTTCCTTGGTTTCCGCGACCAGGATCTTCATCGGCCTGTCCTTCTCATCAGTTCCATCCATGACCGTGATGGTCCATTCGGTCGGATCGAATCCTTCGCCGGTTTCAAGCTGCCGGACCGTATACCGCACCGTTGTAAGCGGCGGGACCGGAAGCATAAGGGCACCTTCCCCATCCTCCTTAAGTTCCACCCGGGCTGCCTCCTTTCCTTCCATGTCGAAGGCAGCTACCGTTGCTCCGGGTCCCTCGATATATACCGGGACTGCCATGCTCTCTTCCTGCGCCTGGACCGGACGGAACCAAGGGCAGGTCAGGATCATGAGCCATATTACGATCTTCCATCGATTCATTCTTCATCCTTCTTTATCGTTCCCACGACCATGAGCCGCCGGGTATTGGCCGCGCCGATACAGGTCGACAGCGCGACAAGAGAGCCTTCTTGCGGCTCTTCATAAAACAAAGGCTGTTCCTTGAGCCTTTCCAATGCCTGTTCTCTGCCGGTCGGGGCAAACAGGCCGCTTTCCCTGGCATCCGCTTCCGTCACGCAAAAGACCGTAAACCGAAAGCTTCCTTCTTTTGTGATGATCGATCCTTCCCTGTGGGACTGCGTGTAATCCGTGTCCCGGAAATGATCCAACGCGCCAAACAGGATCCCGTTTTCCATGTGATGACCGTAAAGGATGGAATACTCGTCAGAGAATTGCGGGCTGTTCCGGTAATCCAGAAAGATCGATCCGCTTAAGGAAAACTCTCCGTAGGGATCCTTATTCAGGTACTCCATGTTATTGTCCGCCTGCATGACAGGATAATCGATCGAAGTATCATCGATCACAAGCCAGGCTACCTGATCTTCACTGATGCTCTTTTCAGAAACCAGCTCCTGGGGATCACCGGGTCTGTGATCCCGAAGAGTCGGATCCTTTGCGTGATCCAAAAGCCATCCCGCATCATAGGCCGCGTAGCTGGCTGTCAGGATCACGATGAGTAAGCACAAGCAGATCAAACGATCAGCCGATCGATCCAGAACGCGCCAGAGATCAGGCTTTTTCACGTTTCATTCTCCGCGCAGCCGCAAGGAGCAGCAGGCAGATGCCTGAAGCGGCGATCGCCGCGTATGGCCCGGAGTGGGTGATAAGGTTGGTGGGAATGATGCCGGTCTTATCGTTCGTATATCTGACCGTCGTATCTCCCTGGATCGCCGTATCGGAAACTTCAGATGCGGTGCCCGCCTGTTCTTCGCCATCGCCTTCCTTGACCTGGGTCGCAACGCGATAATCTTCGGTGGCTTCTGTGATGGTGTAGCTGGCTCCATCCGGAAGACCCTGGATCACGATACTTTGGCCATGCTGCAGCCAGAAATCCTGCGTAACGGTATTGTCCGATCCCAGCGTCAGCTGTGCCGGATTGGTATGCGCCTCGGGACTGTAGGCATTGACAAGCGTAGTGGCATCTGCCTGGCTCAGGTCCACGTCAAACTTCGTACCCGGCGTGTCTGCCTGGATGTTCACCGTGAATCGGAAATACTGATCTTTGGAACCCTGGTTGCCGGTGACCATCTTGGAAAGGGTAAGGTCGTGGGTCGTATACCTGTTCATATAGCCTGGACACTTGCCATAGGCCGGCTCCGCCCCCTGACCCTGCTTATCCGCCTGGAAGCTGTCATCATTGTGCAGGACATAAGCCTGTACGATGAGGGTGCCATCATTATCCACGACGTAGACATCCATGTTGCGCGTAGCGTCCGCATCATTGGAAATGCCTAATTTATCGTTTTCAGTTTCAGTTATGACCCAACGAAAGACACCGGGTTCGCTGAAGGATACCTGACTGAAATCGACCTGCACCTGCTTCCTGGCGTATTTTTCACCTTCTTCCAGGGTGACATTGTCATTGGCCTGGGTCGCCTGGCGCGTCCCGGTATCCAGATGTTTCTGTACGGACGTGTAAGTGGTATCTCCTACCGCGAATACCGCCTGGCCTGAGGCGATCGTAGGTGCTCCCTGAACAGAGGACGCCGAACCTGACTGCAGTACCAGCTTGCCGGACAAATCCGCTAATCCCTCTGCTGCCGGGGCGATAGTAAATTCGAAGCTCTGGTTTGGAACGTTTGCTTGGCTATCCATGACCAGATACTTATCAAAGCTGACGGTCTCCCCGTTGACCGCCGTGTAGTTGCTTCCTGCGGCCTGTGCCGGCATGCTGCCGGCCATAAGGCACAGTCCCGCCAAGATTCCTGCTGTCCATCTTCTGATCTTCATGTCTGTTCTCCTTTTCCATTTTTTTACCAGCCGCGGACCCGAAGCAGGAAGATGACCTTGCCTATGATCTGACCCGGCTCGACATCTCCCTCGCTCCGGCTGTCTCCCCTCTGTGTCCGATCGTCATCCATCACGAAATAACCGCCGACCCGATGCGGGTTCGTAACGGAACCGGAAGGATCCGGCTTTGTCTCCGTCCAATAAGGATCGTTCGGGATCACCCCATCCAGAAGCCATCCTGTCTCTTCGAAACTGACCACCTGTCCTTGCACGGCCTGCACCCTCGAAACACGAAGTTTTCCATTCCTGCCGCGGTAGCATACGACATCTCCGGGATCGGGCGAAGAAGACCGCAAAAGGATCAGCAAGTCACCATCCCGCAAAGATGGGTACATGGCCTGAGTGTGTACCGGATACACGCCTAAGACGAACCGGAGGATCCCTGCCAATGTGGCGATCAAAAGCCCCCATTTGATGAGCGGTCTGAGCCATGGTTTCTTTTGCATCTTTTTCCCCTTTCCGTTTTTGCCGTATACCCTGTATCAGTCCGTTTTGGGGAAAATGGACATCGCTTTCGAGGAATTCCTCCGAAAGTTTACAGATCGTTCACCGGTTGGACAGAAAAATGATCCTGAAGGCTTAGTTTTGTATCCTTCCGGGCGAAAGAGCCGTGTTCCTCTATCCTCTCTTCTGTCGCAAAAGCGAGGTTTTTCTTCATTCCTTTATACTTTTTTTACATTTTGTGAAATTTACAGATGGACCTCCTTGTGATATAATCAACTTTGATCATCCCACAAGAATGGAGGTATTTTATGAACCTTTTAGATAAACTCGAACGTAAGATCGGACGGTACGCCATCCCCAACCTCATGCTTTATATCGTCATCGGCACCATCGTTGCCTACGTGCTGTATCTGGCGAACCCGAACTATCTGTCATATATCTATCTTGACCCTTCGCTGGTGGCCAAGGGGCAGGTGTGGAGATTGTTCACCTTCATCTTTATCCCCAGCAATCTGTCCAACCCGTTTTTCACCGCGATCTCCTTATATTTCTACTATTTTATCGGCAAGATGCTGGAGGCCAGATGGGGCGCGTTCCGGTTCAATGTTTTCTATTTCACCGGTATGATCTTCGCCATTCTCGCCGCGTTCATCCTGCGGGTCTATGGCCTTCCCGATTACTTGAATGAGACTCTGTTCCTGGCGTTCGCCACACTGTTCCCGGAAATGACGGTCCTCATCTTCTTTATCCTGCCCATCAAGGTCAAATGGCTGGGCTGGCTGAGCGCGGTCATGCTCCTGGTCCAGTTCATTGCCGGGCCTACCTGGACCAACCGGTTCTACATTCTGTTCTCCCTGGCCAATTATCTGCTGTTCTTCGGACCGCAGCTGTATCAGATCATCAAAGCTATGATCCGCCGGGAAAAGTATTACAAGAAGACCAATATCTATGGTTCCGGCGCAAGGCGTCCTTCGCCCTTTGGCTCTCGTCCTTCTTCCCCGAGGGGTCAGTCCGCGGGGGGCAAGGTCACCCAAGTCGCGTTCCACCGCTGCCATATCTGCGGAAAGACCGAACTGGATGATCCCAATATGCAGTTCCGTTACTGCTCCAAGTGCGGTGGTCAATATGAGTACTGCATGGATCATCTGTACAATCACGAGCACATCCAGTAAAGGAATATCCTGATGAAAAAAACAGTCATTTTTGATATGGACGGCGTCATTTTCGACACCGAATCCGTAATGAAGCGATTCTGGCAGGAGGAAGCGGACCGTTATAACTTCGGTGACATCACGGAGCTGTACATGAAATGTGTCGGCGTGACCGAACAGTATTGCGAGGAGATGATGGCCCGGGATTATCCGGAACTCCCCCCCTTTGCCGAGTTCAAAGCCCGTCCCTTCGCCGCTTTCCGCCAGTATAACGAGGAGCACGGCATGCCCATGAAGCCCCATGTAACAGAGCTTCTCACAGCTTTAAAACAGAACGGCTTCACCATCGGCCTGGCCTCCTCCACCTATCTGGAAACGGTCCGGCGTGAATTGTCGCAGGCCGGTCTGTTGTCCTTCTTTGACGTCGTGATCGGCGGGGATCTTTTGTCCCGGAGCAAGCCGGCGCCTGACATCTATCTCATGGCTTGTGAGAAGGCCGGTACCGCGCCGGAAGATGCCTACGCCATCGAGGATTCTTATAACGGCGTTCGTTCCGCTTCTTCTGCCGGCATGCATACGATCATGGTACCGGACATGCTGCCGCCTACGGAAGAAATGGAACGCTTAAGCGAAGCGATCCTCCCGGATCTGGCCGCTGTTCAAGCCTATCTTTTAGAAACGAGGTAATCCATGGCTCCCTCCGAAAACAAACTGGGTGTGATGCCCATCAAAAAGCTGCTTCTGACCATGTCCATCCCGATGATGATCTCCTATTTCATCCAGGCTCTGTACAATACGGTCGATTCCATCTTTGTCGCCCGTATCAGCGAAGAAGCGCTGACCGCGGTCTCTTTGTCGTTCCCCATGCAGAACGTCATGACCGCTGTCGCTGTCGGTACCGGTGTCGGCATCAACGCCCTGGTCCCGCGCAAGCTCAGCATGAAAGACAACGAAGGGGCGGATCAGGTCGCCGGCACGGCCCTCTTTCTGTGCCTGATCTGGACGATCCTTTTCACGACGCTAGGCCTTCTGTTCTCTCACTCCTACTTCCGTCTGCAGACCGATAATCAGGCGATCGTTCAATACGGCACCCAATACCTGAGGATCTGCACCGGTGTCTGCGGAGGCATCTTCTTCGGCCAGATCCTGGAAAAGCTTCTGGTGGCGACCGGCAACCCTGTATTGTCCATGGCCAGCATGGCTGCCGGCGCTTTGACCAACCTGATCCTGGATCCGCTTCTGATCTTCGGAGCGGGACCGTTGCCCAGAATGGGCGTGTCCGGCGCAGCGTTGGCCACCGTCATCGGCCAGATCGCGGCGGCCGTTACCGCTCTCGTTCTGAATCATAAGAAAAACTCTTCCGTTTCTCTGAAGCTGCGCTATATCCGCTTCCGGAGCCGGATCGCCGGGCAGATATACGGAGTCGGCATTCCTTCCATGATCACCATTGGCCTGGGTTCTATCACCTCATTCTGCGTCAATCAGATCTGTCTGTCTTTCGGTGTCACTGTCACCGCTCTTTACGGTATCTGGCAGAAACTGCAAAGCTTCGTATACATGCCGTTGTTTGGCATGAATAATGGGCTGGTCCCCATCCTATCCTATAATTTTGGGGCCGGCAGAAAGGACCGCGTACTGGAAGCCCGACGTACCGCTCTGACCTGGGCCGTGTGCCTGATGCTCCTGCTGCTCGTCCTGTTTGAGCTGATCCCTGCACCGGTGCTGAAGCTGTTCAGCGCGTCCGCGAATATGCTTCGTCTGGGTACGCCGGCCATCCGGATCTTAAGTCTGGCCATGCCTTTCGGCGCGGTGTGCATCATTTCCTCAACGTCGTTCCAGTCGCTCAACCACGCACGCTATTCTTTGATCGTCAATATCGGCCGGCAGTTCCTGTTCCTGGTCGGGTTTTTCTGGATCCTGTCTCTTTTCCGTAAGGAAGAGCTGCTTTGGTTCGCGGTTCCAGCCGCGGAGGTGATCAGTATGATCATCTGTCTGTTCCTGAACCGTCGTTTGAACGCCTATCTGAGGGCTGAACAGGCTGAAGCCCCTGTCGTGGAGGATTGACTCTATCATGGCTATGGAAAAGGATATGACACGGGGCACCCCGTGGAAATTGATTCTATCATTCTTCTTTCCCCTCTTGCTGGGGAATTGTTTTCAACAAGTCTATAATCTGGTCGATACCATCATCGTGGGCAAGGGCATCAGCGACAGCGCTCTTGCAGCGGTGGGGTCGACAGGGTCCCTGCATTTCTTCATCTTCGGGTTTTTAGGCGGCATTACCAACGGCGTCTCGATCCCCATCGCGCAGGCTTACGGTGCAAAGGACGAACCCCGGCTGAAACGGGTCGTTGCGCAGAGCGCGATCACCTGCCTGTCTCTGGGGCTTCTGATCTCTGTTCTTAGCGTGATCTTTACCGTTCCGCTCCTGAAGCTTCTGCGCACCCCGAGCGATATCTTCCGGGACGCCCGCATCTACATGCAGATCTTCTGCGCCGGGCTGTTCGTCTCTACTTTGTACAACTATTGCTCCTTCCTGCTGCGGGCGATCGGGGACAGCAAGACTCCTCTCTGGTCGATCGTTATTTCCTCCCTGGTCAATGTGGTCCTCGATCTTCTGTTCGTGATCACCTTCCATTGGGGCGTGGCAGGAGCCGCCATCGCGACTGTCATCGCGCAGGCTCTGTCCGCTCTGTTCTGCCTCATCCGCCTTCGTACGGCCAAGATCGTCCATCCTGCCCGTTCGGACTGGCGGCCGGATCTTCGCAAGATCCTGGAACTGATCCGCTTAGGCCTTCCGGTCGGATTCATGAATTCGGTCACGGCTTTAGGCGGCATGCTGCTGCAATACTTCATCAACAGCCTGGGGTCTGTCTACACCGCCGCCTATGCGGTCTGCCAGCGTTTCTTCGCCTTTTTCGAGCAGCCGGGCGTGGCCATCGGCCTGTCGGTATCCACCTATGTCGGACAGAATTTCGGAGCCAAAGATCTGAAGCGGATCCGCCGGGGCGTGGTCTCGGCCTGTATCATGGCCCTCATCGTAGGACTGGCCCTGGGTTCTCTGGAATTGTTCCTGCCGGATCAGCTGGCCGGCCTGATGCTTTCGGATCATGACACCATCGTTCTGTGCCGGAAGTTCCTGCCCTACGGCGGCGCCTTCCTGTGGATCCTGAACTTCCTGTTCGTATATCGCAACGCCAGCCTGGCCATGGGCTTTACCGTAGTGCCCATGCTGTCCGGTATCCTGGAGCTTGCGCTCCGTGTAGGCTTCTGCCTGCTTCTGGCCCCTTCTCATGGCTTCTCCGGCATCGTTTTCGCGGAAATGTCCGCCTGGGTCGGCGCCGCTGTGTTCCTCTGCGTTTATTATCATTTTAAGGCACATCAGCTGTCCAAAGATCGGAGTTATCTTTCATGAATCGTCTTACTTCTTATTTTCAAACTGTCGGTATCCGCCGCATCCTTGGTATGCTGATCGGTAATATTCTTGTAGGTGTCGGCTGCGGTTTCTTCAAATGGGCCACTGTCGGCAACGATCCCTATTCCGCCGGATCCATGGCTCTGGCCGCGCTCCTCGGTATGCAGTTAGGCGTCTTCAACATGCTTTACAATATCATGTTTTTCCTTGCGGAGATCCGTTGGGGCCGCCGCTACATCGGCATCGGTACCATCGTGAACTGGTTCGGTCTCGGTTTCTTTACCCAGTGGACCTTCTCCCTGTTATCCTTGATGGGAACGCCCGTCACCTGGCCGCAGAAGATCCTGGCCATGGCCGTCGGGATCGTGATCATCTGCTTTGGTCTTTCCCTGTATCAGACATCGGACACCGGGCTTGCCCCTTATGACAGCCTGTCCGTGATGATGAGCCAGTATTGGCACATCCCCTATTTCTGGTGCCGCATGATCACGGATTGCATCAGCGTCGCCATCTGCTACTTTGCCGGCGGCCTTCTGGGTGTCGGAACCCTGGTCTGCGCGTTCGGACTGGGTCCCATCATCCATCTGTTCAACCGCCACGTCTCGGAACCCTTGCTTGGTCATAGCATTGGCGAGCAGGCTTCCTGAACCTCATGAGGGAGGTATACTATGAATCATCGCAAGATCCGTCAGATCTTAAAAGACACAGACTTTATCCACACCAGTGGCACACCGGAAGAACTCCAGGTCGCTGAATACTTAAAGGCGCAGTGCGAATCCCTGGGCGTTTCCGCTCATCTGGAAGCTTTTCCGGTCGAAATGGCTGAGATGCACGAGGCCCACCTGTATATCACCTACGCCAACGGCCGTGAGGAAGAGATCCCCTGTGAGGGCTATCGTTTAAGCGGCAGCGGCACGGCAGAAGCTCCTTTCCTGTATCTTCCTGATACCAGCCCGGTGTCCCTGACCCAGGTAAAGGGCAAGATCGTCATGCTGGATACCGGCGTCGGATATTTCACCTATCATGACCTGCTGGAAGCCGGTGTGGCCGGGATCATCACCTATGACGGCAATCTGCGGTATCGCGATCATGATATCGACAAAAAAGAACTCCGCCCCTATGTCAGAGACGGAGCCGATAAAGTATTAGGCGCCAATGTCAACGCGAAGGATGCCTTCCGCCTGGTCAAAGGCGGCGCGGTGGGAGCCCGCATCGTCATCGATCAGACCGAATCCGAAGGAGAATCTCACAATGTGGTCGCGGAGATCCCCGGCACGAGTGATGAGTGGATCGTCTTAAGCGCGCACTATGACACGGTGCCCCTGTCACGCGGCTCCTATGACAACATGTCCGGCTGCATTGGCCTGCTGTGCATCATGGACGCTCTTAAGGACAAGCCGCACCGCTACGGCCTGCGGTTCGTCTTCTGCGGCAGCGAGGAGCGAGGTCTCCTGGGCTCCAAAGCCTATGTGCGCGATCATGAGGCGGAACTGGACAAGATCGCCCTCAATATCAACCTGGATATGATCGGTACCTACATGGGACACTTCATCGCCTGCGCCAGCGCGGAAGAAGCCTTGGTCAGCTATATCAGCTACTTAGGCTTTGAGACCGGCTTTGCCGTCAAGGCACGCCAGGGCGTCTATTCCAGTGATTCCACCCCCTTCGCGGATAAGGGCATTCCCGCAGTGTCCTTCGCCCGCGCGGCCAATCCCAGCCAGGCCACGATCCACAACCGGTATGACACGCCGGACCTCCTGTCGGATGAGCAGATCCGCCTGGACGGCGTCTTCCTGACCGAATTCACCCGTCATATGGCCGATGCCGTCAAGTGCCCGGTCAAGCGTGAGATCCCGGAAAAAGTCAAGAATGAGCTGGATGAGTATCTCGCCAGAAAACGCAGAGAAGCATAAAAAGAAGCATAGAAAAAGATCCCCCTGTGAAAACAGACCCTGTAAGTCGTTTTCCGCAGGGGGATCTTTATATTTCAATTACCACTCCAGCTTTTCAAGAGTGCACAGCTGAGCGATGGACTTGCGGATCTCCGCGCGCAACGGAAGTACGGAGGACGGACTGACGGACAGTTCATCGATTCCGATCGCAAGGAATGTGGGCAGCAGGCTGGTATCCGCGCCAAGCTCGCCGCAGATGCCGATCCAGATGCCATTCTCATGTGCCGCGTCGGCCGCCATCTTCAAAGCCCTGAGCACTGCCGGATGATGCGGATCGAAGAATTTGCCGAGGTCGTTGGCCTGACGGTCGCAAGCCAGCGTATACTGCGTCAGATCGTTGGTACCGACTGAGAAGAAATCCACTTCCTTCGCCAGATTGGATGCCATGAAAACGGAAGCCGG
>ONBQ01000064.1 GCA_900316145.1 uncultured Eubacteriales bacterium | reverse complement strand
TTTATTTCAAGGCTACGACCGAAAGGAAAGAGACCTGGTCATCGAAACGCCGCTTACCAAAGAAGAGATCCTTGGCCGGTATCAGGCCCTCTGCGAGCGGGCAAAAAACATCGAAGCCCCGGATCCGGTGTATGCGTTGATCAAAAGCCATCTGAATGACTACTTAGGTGCGATGAAGGAGCGCGTGGAAGGACAGTTCAAAAACCCCGCCGGGCGGCTGCTTTCCTGCACCTGGGGCTTTTCCTCCCTGATGCGCACCGACCGCCGGCCGCTTCAGGAACGTTTCGATGACTTTCTTCTGCGCTCTCAGAATCAGAAAACGATTTGGGAAACAGTAAAGCCGTTTCTGCCGGATGTCGAACAGGATCAGCTGGACCGCTTCGCGTCCAGCCTTTCCTCCACCATGCAGGACCTGAAATGGATCGCGGAAGAAGTGCCGGACTGGTTCACTCCCTTGGGAGATGAGGCGGTAAAGAAGGCGCAGAATGCGCTGATCGATCTGGCCGATGACATGGCCGGCTGGCAGCAGTATGTGAGGGAAGAGCTGATCAAAGGAGAAGCGAAAAAGTCCGATGAGGTGCCGGATACGGAACGCGTCGTGAAGCTGGAAGAGGCGGAGTACCGCCGCATTCTGAAAGAAGAACTGGGCGTAGAACTGGACGAGCTTTTATCCTGGTATGATTCCGAGATCGAAAAGACCCGGGCCGAGGTGCTGGAAAGCGCAGCCAAAGCGATCCAGGAATCCGGCGTGGACGAGCCCTTGCCTCAGACGGTAGGCGAGGCCAACGATCTCCTCTGGAAGTATGCCGGTCCTTGCGACAGTCCGGAAGAAATGTATGCGCGGGCCAGAAGCTACCTGAAGCGCACCCGCGCTATGGCGCATGAATTCGTGAGCATGCCGGAGGATGAAAACTGCCTGTGCCTGAAGGTTCCGTCGGAACTGCGCGTATCTTATCCCTGGGGCGGCTATGAAAACGGTGACGTGCATCAGCAGCCCATCATCGGCCAGATGTTCCTGAACCAGTATAATTACAAGGAGATCACCGACGGCTGGATCAAGATGAATTGCCTGCATGAGACCTACCCGGGCCATCATGTACAATTCGTGCGCGGCATCACCGACACCATTCCAGAAACCTTAAAACGCGGTGCGAAATACATTCCCTTGATCGAAGGCGTGGCACACCGCACCGAGCGCGCGTTTGAATGGATCTACGCGGAGGATCCCTGGTTCCCGCTTTTTGTCTCCTACCGCAGACACCATACGTCGGTCAGGATCAAGGCGGATCTGATGCTCTTCTATTTTGGCAGCACGGTGGAAGAAGCGACAAAACTCTACATGGACGAACTCGGCTTTGCCCGCTCCGTAGCCCGCGGCCAGGTCCAGTCCCAGATGAACACGCCGGGCTATTTCACCTGCTATTACTATGGGATGAAGAAACTGTGTGACTGGGAGAAAGAATTCGGCTACAATAAGAAGGATTATACGGAGCTTCTTTTCTCCATCGGCAACATGAGCATGGACAATGTGCGCCGCTATCTGGAACTTTCCGAAAGCGACAAGCTTAGATTCCGGACAGAATTCAAGAGTTTATTTATGGAATGATCCCGGAGGATGAGGATATGCGCATTATCGATAGTTGTGCCGCCTGCCTGTATGACAAGCAGAAACACCTGACGGAAGATCCGGAGTATCTGGCCAGGGTCAGAGAGCTTCTGGATCACCGGAAGGAGGAAGACACGTCTCCTTATATGGTGTATCAGTTTGCGCTTGCCTATGAAGAGCGTTTCGGGAAAAGACCTTCCTACGCGCCGATCAAGAAGAAGTACAATGATCTGGTCCTTTCCATGGAAAAAGAGCTGGAAGCGGACATGGAACAGGCGCAGGATCCACTGGCCAGGGCTTTGGCCTATGCCCGGGTCGGCAATTATATCGATTTCGGGGCTATGAACAGCGTGGATCCTAAGACCTTTATGGGATTGTTTCAAAACGCGGCTTTCAGTGATCAGGACAAAAAAGTTTATCAGGATCTTCTAAAAGCTCTGGAAGCGGCCAAAGAGTTTCTTCTGATCACGGACAATTGCGGAGAGATCGTGCTGGACAAGCTGTTTCTCAGACAATTGAAAAAACGGTTTCCACAGGTTCATGTCGCAGTCCTGGTGCGCGGGGAAGAGGTATTGAATGACGCTACCTTGCAAGATGCGGAATATGCCGGGCTGGCCAGGGAAAATGAAGTCTTTTCCAATGGAGGACCGATCGCGGGAACCATCTATTCAATGCTGCCGAAGGAAGCCAGGAATGCTATCGACCGGGCGGATGTGATCCTGGCCAAGGGGCAGGGCAATTACGAATCGGTGTCCGGACAGGCCAACGGTTTTCCGAAAAAACAGGTGTTTTACGCGTTTTTGTGTAAATGTGAGTTGTTTACGAAACGGTTCAACGTCGCGCCGCTGACAGGCGTGCTGACCCGGGAATGATATAAGGAGAATGGATTATGTATTTCGTACCGGACGGAACGAAGCGTTGCGGTTTTTATGAATGTGCTGACTGCGGCCGCCGTTTTCTGGATGTACGCATCGTGCCCAGGCTGATCTGCCCCTACTGCGGGGAAGAGCCGGACATGGAGCTTGGTCCGGATGATGTGATGGCGGAACCTCAGGAAGCGGCGGTCCTGCTGCAGATGGTCGAAGAGGACGATGTAGAAAAGTATGATACCCTGCTCAGCCTGGCGCTGACAGGCGGGGATTACGGGTGGATCTGACATGGAGCACAAAGGAACCATTACCATCCGGACCGATCGCCTGATCCTGCGCCGTTTCACCTTGGAGGACGCGCCGGCGATGCTGCGCAACTGGGTCCAGGATCCGGAAGTCACCAGATTTCTCATGTGGCCGCCGCATAATGATCTTTTTGTGACGCAGACCGTGTTGAAAAAGTGGATCGAAGGCTACCGCGCTTCTGATTTCTACACGTGGGCCATCGAGCTTAAAGAGCTCAAAGAGCCGATCGGTTCCATCAGCGCCGTTCGCATCCATGAAGATACGTCATGTGTGGAGATCGGATACTGCATCGGGAAGAAATGGTGGCATCAGGGCATCATGACAGAGGCTTTCGAGGCCGTCATCGCCTATTTCTTCCAGGAGATCGGCGCGAACCGCATCCAGGCGCGCCACGACCCCCGCAATCCCCATTCGGGTGATGTGATGAAAAAATGCGGCCTGCGCTACGAAGGAACGCTGCGCCAGGCGGATACCAACAATCAGGGAATCGCGGACCTTTGCTATTATGGATTGTTAAGGGAAGAGTATTTCGCGCCGAAAGCGAAGGTCACGTATGAAAAGCGTAAGCTGGATCCTGATACGGTCGAACAGCTGATCGAATTGTCCCGTCTGTGGGAGGCTGAAGACTGTTCGTATGGACTGAGGGCGAACACCGAAGAGGACCTTATGGAACCGCTCTATGTGGCGTTGGATGAGGGCAAGATCATCGGTTATATCTTTGGAAAATACTATATTCAGGAAAACAAGACCTCCTACATCGAAATCGGAGAAAAATGCTTTTCGGTGGAAGAACTCTATATTTTGCCTGAGTACCGCTCCCAGGGCATAGGACAGGAATTGTTCCGCCGGCTGGAAGCGGAGGTCAAGGGTGACATCGCGTACCTGACCCTGGCCACCTCGACCAAGGATCACCGGAAGATCCTTTCCTTCTACACGGAAATGGCGGGTATGAACTTCCACAGCGCGTTTTTGATCAAAAAGGAGTAAAAAAGAGCATGATCCAGGATATTTTTCCCCATCACCTGATCAATCATTTTGAATCAGGGATGGAACCCTTGCCGGACAGCTTCATCATCGGCTGGCAGCGCGGTCAGATGCTGATGAAGGTGGACAGGGAGAATAAGACTTTCACTTTTCCCCGGTATCAGGACTTAAAAGGCACGCCGGAAGCGGTCTATCTGTTCACCGTGGACGAAGATCGGTTCTTCCTTTGCCAAAGTCCGGAAGTGCCGGAGGGGTTTGAATATACCAATCTTCGGGATGTGCGCCGGTGGAATCTGGAGCCCAGACACCAAGTGTTTGCAGCCTTTACCGCGCTGCAGTTGGCGGAATGGTATGAGAAGACTGCTTTCTGCGGACGGTGCGGACATCCGATGCTCCATCATGAGACGGAAAGAGCCAGGATCTGCCCGGACTGCGGCAACATCGTATATCCCAGGATCAATCCGGCGGTCATCGTGGGCGTGGTCAATGGAGACCACCTGCTTCTGACCCGCTATCGCAACGGCGGGGTCATGAACGCATTGGTCGCGGGCTTTACCGAGATCGGCGAGACCCTGGAGGAGACCGTTTCCCGGGAAGTGATGGAAGAGGCGGGCGTCCATGTCAAGAACATCCGTTACTATAAGTCACAGCCCTGGGGCATCGCCAGTGATATCCTGGCCGGGTTCTACTGCGAGGTGGACGGGGACCCGACCATTCATATGGACGATAATGAACTGAAGTACGCGGAATGGGTGAAGAGGGAGGACATCATCCTGCAGCCGGCGGATTACAGCCTCACCAATGAAATGATGCAGCGTTTTCGTGATGGGTTCGACCCGTTCGAAGACTTGCGATAAAAAACAGAAAGAGAAAAGAAACATGAAAAAAAGTTCTACGATCCTGTTGATCATCAGTCTGATGGCTTTGGGCATCGGCATCTATATGCTGGCCACGCCGCACAAAGATTATGTGGAAACAAAAGCAGTGATCGACCGCATCGAATCCGAATGGATCGATGAAGATAATACGGAGTACCATGTTTTTGTCACCTATACCTATGAAGGAACGACGTATGAAGAGGCTGAACTGGGAGACTATAAGGCCAGCTATGCCGAAGGAAAAGAGATCACCATCATGGTCGATCCGAAAGACCCGACCAACATCGAGGGAACGGGACGGCAAGGCGCGGCCATCTACGCCACGGTCATAGGCGGTGTCATGCTGCTGGTCAGCATTTTCATGAAGCTGAGAGGGAAATGAGCATGAAACCGATGATCGTTGTGATCCCGCAGCTTTTTCCGGGATCGGACAATATCCTTACACGCCCCGGTTATATGACCGAAGTACAGGTGGCAGGCGGCATGCCCTTGCTGGCGCCGCCCACGGAAAAAGATGAGGATATCCTTCAGCTGATCGAAATGGCGGATGGCCTTCTGGTACCGGGCGGGCAGGATGTGGACCCGGCTATGTACGGCGAGGAAAGACTTCCGGAGTGTGGAGAACCGCAAGGGTGGCGGGACAGGATGGAGCAAAAAGCGATCCTGAAGGCACTGGAGCTGAACAAGCCGATCTTCGCGATCTGCCGGGGGTTCCAGATCCTGAATGTGGTGCTGGGGGGAGATCTGTATCAGGACATTCCTACGCAGTACGATACAACGATCGAACATAGCATGCCCCAGCCCTCTGACCGCCTCTGGCATGAGGTGAATGTCGTCCCGGATTCTCCGCTGTATGACCTGCTGGGGCAGGACTCCTTCGCCGTCAACAGCTGCCACCATCAGGCAGTGCGCCGCCTGGGCAAAGGCCTTACAGTCATGGCCACGGCTCCGGACGGGATCACGGAGGCCTATTGGATGCCGGACAAGCCCTTCGTCTGGGGCGTGCAATGGCATCCGGAGCGTCTGGGCGAAACGGAGCAAAATCATCGCAAGTTGTTTGAAGCCTTTATAGAGGCTTGCCGGAAATGAGGCAGTGAGGAGGTGGCTCGTTTGATCCGAGCTTTGCTGTGGGACATCGATGGAACGCTGCTCAATTTCAAGGCTGCGGAAAAAGCGGCCCTGAAGGCACTGTTTCAGTCCTTTGATCTGGGAGAGTGTACGGATGACATGGTCTCCCGCTATACGGTCATCAATGACCGGTATTGGAAAATGCTGGAAAAGGGCGAGATGGAGAAACCGAAGATCCTGGTCGAACGCTTTCGGGCGTTCTTTGAGACCGAAGGGGTGGACGCTTCCCGGGCTTCGGAATTCAACGCCGCGTACCAGCTGGCTTTAGGGGATACGATCATTTTCTGCGATCACGGAGATGAGATCGTACGGGATCTGAAAGGTAAGATCCCGCAGTACGCCGTAACAAACGGGACACTGACCGCCCAAACGAAAAAGCTGAAGAATTCCGGCCTGGACCTGCTTTTGGATGGTGCCTTCATTTCTGACCAGATCGGCTTTGAAAAGCCGGATAAAAGATTTTTCGAGCCGGTCTTTGAAGAACTGAAAGGCCTTAAAAAGGACGAGATCCTGATCATCGGTGATTCCCTTACAAGTGATATGCAGGGGGGCGTGAATGCCGGGATCCAGACCTGCTGGTATCATCCGAAGATCTCGGAAGCTACGAATCTTCCTATCGATCACGAGATCCGGGATCTGCATGAGATCTACAGGATCCTGGAACAAAGCGGTACATTTTCCTAAGGAGTTATTCAATGCGTAAACTGGTGAAATACCTGAAAGATTATAAACTGGAATCCATCCTGGGGCCTTTGTTTAAGCTCCTGGAGGCTTCGTTCGACCTGATCGTGCCCCTGGTCATGGCCGCCATCATCGATAAGGGCATCGTGCCGGGGGATAAGGGCATGATCCTGAAGATGGGCGGTGTTCTGATCGCGCTGGCATTGATCGGCATGGCCTGCGCTTTCACAGCCCAGTGGTTTTCCGCGAAAGCCGCGGTCGGTTTCTCGACCAAGGTCCGTCATGCCCTGTTTGAACATATTCAGAAGCTGTCTTATTCAGATCAGGACAACACGGGTATTTCTACCTTTATCACCCGCTTGACAAGCGATATCAACCAGATCCAAAGCGGTCTGAACCTGGCACTGCGCCTGCTGCTGCGCTCACCTTTCATCGTGTTCGGTGCCATGATCATGGCCTTTGTCGTCAATGTGAAGGCCGCTCTGATATTCGTGGTGACTATTCCCTTGCTGTCCATCGTCGTTTTCGGTGTCATGCTGGCCAGCATTCCTTTGTTCAAGAAGGTACAAGGCGCGCTGGACAACGTCCTGGGCGTAACGCGTGAAAACCTGACCGGCAGCCGCGTCATCCGCGCGTTTAACAAAGAAGAGGATGAGATCCGCGATTTCGATACGAAGAATGAAGCGCTGCGTGCTCTGCAGCTTTATGTCGGCAAGATCTCCGCGGTCATGAGCCCTGTCACCTATCTGATCATCAATGTGGCGACGCTGATCCTGATCTGGAGCGGCGCCATCAAGGTCGACAACGGGATCCTGACTCAGGGACAGGTCATCGCCCTGGTCAACTACATGTCGCAGATCCTGGTCGAGCTGGTCAAGCTGGCCAATCTGATCATCCAGATCAACAAAGCGCTTGCCTGCGCCAACCGTGTGCAGTCCGTGCTGGATATGGAACCGGCTCAGGCCTTTGGAGTCTATAAAGCAGAGAACGTGGATGAGGCGGAACCCTTGGTATGTTTTGATCATGTAGGGCTCACTTATCCCGGCGCCGGCGCGGAAGCACTGACGGACATCCATTTCTCTGTCCGCAGGGGACAGACCATCGGAATCATCGGCGGTACCGGTTCCGGCAAGAGTTCACTCGTCAACATGATCCCTCGTTTTTATGACGCGACGGAAGGAACGGTCAAAGTAAACGGTGTGGATGTGAAAACGTTTGATAAAGAGGCGCTGCGTTCTTTGATCGGAGTCGTACCGCAGAAAGCGCAATTGTTCAAAGGAACCATCCGTTCCAATCTGCTGTGGGGCGATGAGAAAGCCTCTTCAGAAGATCTGGATCGGGCCCTTAAGGTTTCGCAGTCCAAGGAATTTGTGGAGCAAAAGGAAGGCGGTCTGGACGCGGAAGTGGAGCAGAACGGCCGCAACCTGTCCGGCGGACAGAGACAACGTCTGACTATTGCCAGAGCCTTGGTCAAAAAGCCGGAGATCCTGATCCTGGATGACAGCGCTTCCGCCCTGGACTTCGCCACGGATGCGAAGCTCAGACAGGCCCTCGCGTCGCTGGACCCAAAGCCCACCGTCTTTATCGTTTCCCAGCGCACCTCTTCGATCATGCACGCGGACCAGATCCTGGTCCTGGATGATGGCGAGCAGGTAGGACTGGGCACCCATGAAGAATTACTGAAAAACTGTGAGGTCTATCAGGAGATCTATTACTCGCAGTTTCCCAAAAAGGAAGGAGCGAGTGCATAATGGCCAAGAATCGTTCTCAGCAAAAAGAGACGCTGCGCAAGGTCCTTACGCGCCTCCGTCCCTATCGGATCTATCTGATCAGTTCCATCATATTGGCGGCGATCACAGTCGTCCTGACCTTGTATATCCCGATCCTCACCGGTGAAGCGATCGATCTGATCGTGGCACCGGGCAAAGTGGATTTCGCCTCTCTGAAGCCGCTTCTGATCCGCGGCGCGGTGATCGTAGCGGTGACCGCTTTGGCACAGTGGATCATGAATATCTGCAACAACCATCTTACCTACAACATCGTGCGTGATGTCAGAAAAGAAGCCCTGCGCAAGATCGAGATCCTGCCCATCTCCTATATCGACGCGCATCCGACCGGCGAGATCGTAAGCCGTGTCATCGCGGACGCGGACCAGTTCGCGGACGGCCTTTTGATGGGCTTTACCCAGCTGTTTACCGGCGTGATCACGATCATAGGAACGCTTGGCTTTATGTTCAGCGTAAATGTAGTCATCGCCCTGGTCGTCGTGGTCATCACACCGGTCTCTCTGCTGGTGGCCAGCTTCATCGCCAAGCGCACGTATAAAATGTTCAAGCTGCAGTCCGAGACAAGAGGCGAGCAGACCGCCCTCATCGATGAGACGATCGGCGGACAGAAGGTCGTCCAGGCTTTCGGACATGAAAAAAGGACGCTGGATCAGTTTGACGAGATCAATGAGCGCCTGGGCCGCTATTCCTTGCGCGCGACGTTCTTCTCTTCCTTGACCAATCCTGCGACCCGTTTTGTTAACAGTCTGGTCTATGCCGGCGTAGGCGTAGTCGGTGCGTTCACGGCCTTGCGTGGATTGCTTTCTGTCGGCCAGCTGTCCGCCTTTTTAAGCTACGCGAACCAGTATACAAAACCGTTCAACGAGATCTCCGGTGTCGTCACGGAACTGCAGAACGCCTTGGCCTGCGCGGGCCGCCTGTTCGACCTGATCGAGGAAGAGCCCCAGACCCCCGATGCCTCACCGGCCGAACCGCTTACAGCGGATGGACGGGTGGATATCGAGCACGTTCACTTTTCGTACGAACCGGGGCAGCGCCTGATCGAGGACTTCAACCTGAAAGTCCGGCCCGGCCAGAGAGTCGCTATCGTCGGCCCCACCGGCTGCGGCAAAACCACGATGATCAACCTGCTCATGCGCTTCTATGATCCGCAGAGAGGCGTGATCTGTGTCAGTGGCACGGACATCCAAAAGGTGACCCGCAAAGACCTGCGCTCCCAGTACGGTATGGTCTTGCAGGAGACCTGGCTGAAAGCCGGTACGATCCGCGAAAATATCACCTTCGGCAAACCGGACGCTACAGAAGAAGAAATGATCGCCGCGGCCAAAGCGGCCCATTCCCACAGCTTTATCAAGCGCCTGCCGGAGGGCTATGATACTGTGATCGGCGAGGATGGAGGCGGCCTGTCACAGGGTGAAAAACAGCTTTTGTGCATCACCCGCCTGATGCTGGCGCTGCCGCCGATGCTGATCCTTGACGAAGCGACGTCCTCGATCGATACCCGTACCGAGATCCGGATCCAGCGTGCCTTCGCGAAGATGATGAAAGGACGCACCAGTTTTATTGTTGCCCACCGGCTTTCCACCATCCAGGAAGCAGACATCATCCTGGTCATGCGCGATGGCCATGTCGTGGAACAAGGTGATCATGAAAGCCTGCTGAAGAAAGGCGGATTCTACGCGGAACTTTACAACTCCCAGTTTGTCGGAGTAGAGGGGTGAGAACCATGTTTGGCAAGAAAAAATCATATTCATATGACCCATCACAAAAAGAGCCAGTGCTGCACGCCAGTATCTGCACCGGCGAAAGTGCCGCTGGCTTCAA
>ONBQ01000080.1 GCA_900316145.1 uncultured Eubacteriales bacterium | reverse complement strand
GTAGCGCCATTCTCTGCCTGTAATTTCTTTATTTAAGAAATCGGAAAACCAGAGCTTGTTTCGAATGAAATCGTTACCTGATGGTTTTCATTATTAAGAACCTGTCCCGTAAAGTGCCAAGAGCCTACCGGATGAGAAGAAAAGTGCAACTGATATCAGGTATATCCACCCCTGTTTTCGCCGCGTTTACGGGACAGGTTCTTTTGTCGCTTTCTGACCCGGTAAAGCAGAAGCAGAACCATCTGAAAAACGGCGTATTTTACGGGATAGGACAGCTTTTTCGATCTATACCAGGCAGGGGTCCCCTGACTTACCCGATGTGGTTTGGAGATCTGATCTCACCCGGTAATGCATGTCCTAACGAGCAGCGATGACAATAAAGGCTTCTTTCACAGCCCCATTCTTTTTTCTGACAGTTAGGGATCAATCCTTTTCGATCCCTTGCGGCAGCGTGACGGAGAATACCGTTTCGCCATTCACGCGCTGGCCATGTACGCGGATGGTGCCCTGGGGGGCTTCATAGGTGCAGGTCATCTCCTGCATGCTCTCCGGCATCCAGGGCGAGACGCGCACTTTCCGGAAGCCTGGCTCCAGCGGCGTGATGCCGGCCAGTCCGTTATAATACCACTCGGTGATATGACCCATCATATCATGACAGTGGCTGCGGGGGTTGGTCTCCCAGAATTCGCCCAAGGTGGTCTCGCCATCCAGGATGAAGGCGTAATAACTGGGATGCGTCTCCTTCGTGATGAAGCGGGCGATCAGCTCGTTCATGCCGTAGCGGGCAGCGGCCTGGATGATATAAGGCAGGCCCACCTCGCCGGCGCAGAAAGCGTCCTTTTCCAGCAAGGTCTGGCGCAGGCTGTCCACCACGTCCGGGATCTTGTCCTCCGGGACCATGTTCCAATATAAGGGCAGAGCCTCGCAGGCCTGGGTCAGGACCAGACCCTCAGATCGCTTTTCAAAGCTGCGGTAGCACCAGCGGCCGTTCTCATCCTGGACCAGCAGTTCCTGGTTGTAATGATCACGGATCTGAGCAGCCTCTTTACGCAGATCGGCAGCGTCCTGCGCAAGCCCCAGTTCCTCCGCGAACCAGGCCAACGTGATGGCATCCGCGTATAACAGCGCGGTCTCTATGTTTTCCCGGGCATAGGCGCCGTCCGGGTTGCCCCAGTCGCCCAGGCCGTGGCTGATAAATCCATTTTCATCCAGCTTGGTCTGAAGGTGGCGGAAATATCTTAGCCCGGCTTCGTAATTCACTTCCAGAATGCTCTTGTCACCGTAGAAAAGATAGTGCCAGCGGGTGCCCAGGATGATGGTGCTGCCCCAGGCAATGATGTCATAGAAGGAGCCCATACCCGGCACCGGCAGGACGTTGGGAATGTAGCAAGGCGCCTGAGACGGGACCAGACCATCGCCCGGACAGAACTCGTTGCCGGCAAAGTCACGGAAGCGGTCGGAGGCGGTATGCTGGGCATCCCGACAGTCCGTCAGGAACTTGCGCCACAACTCCTTGCCATCCTTCATGTACAGGATCGCGGCGCCCATGAGGTGGTTCGGCTCCTGCCAGGCGAAGCGCTCGATGGTGGGGCAGTCCGTGTGGACACTGAGCATGTTGGCCTCCACCGTGCGGCGGATCATATCATAGATCTGGTTGTAGCGCTCGTCATCACAATGGAAGGTGCCGGCCTCTTTCCAGGCACTGGTGATGACTTCCATGCGAACATCCTGCACATTTTCCGGCGCCGTGTCGATGGCAATATAGCGCCCCGCCATGTAGGTGAAGGTCATGGCGAATTCTTCCCAGACATCGTCTTTTGCCGGAATGTAGGTCTCGCAGACATCGATCGGCATCCAGCCCTTGGCCATCTGGTCGGTATCGCCGGCCTCATCCAGCTTTTCCGCCGGATAGAGGTGGATCGGCACGCCGGCTTTGCCCTTGAGCGTGACCTTCAGGAGCCCGGACCCGTTCAGGCCGAAATCATAGATGGAGCGGCCATTCGCGGTATGCAGGAAGCGGCCTTCCCGCACCTCGATGACACGGATGGGCGGCAGCGTCTGCTCGCTTAGAAGATCCGGAGAAGGGCTGCTTTGCGCGATCTTAGCCAAGGCCCAGGCGTCAGGATCCTTCTTGCTCCCCTCGATGATCTCAGAACCGAAGCTGTTGGTATGCCGCACCGGATGCTCCGCCACCTGCCAGCCCTGATCAGCCTCCCAGGTGACATGACCCCCATCAGTTAGTTCCAGGTCTGCCTCGAAAGCAAAGATCAGCTCCGTGTTGAACGGCTGATAAGGGTTCGGGTTCGGCGGCATGAACGGGGGGAAATGGAAGGAATAGCCATAGTCCCAATCCGCGATGTACCAGCCGTTGCCGACCTCCGCCAGGACTTCGTTCTCACCCTTTGCGAGATACGGTGTGATGTCATAGGTCACATAATAAACACGTTTACGATAGTCCGACCAGGCAGGGTCCAGAACATGGTCAGAGACCTTCTGCCCATTGATATAAAGGTTGAACTGTCCCAGACCGCAGACCCGGGCTGTGGCCTTGGCCGGTGCACAAGACAGATGAAATGTTTTTCTAGCGTAGAACGGGCGGTCCGTTCCGTTGGTGATCCAGTGATTGAACATAGTGATCTCCTTTGCGGCTGTGTCATTTATTACATAATATAAGGAAAAGTGGAGAAATTCAAGGAGAAGTTGCTTGCGCCGGGAAACATTCCCGTCTTACAGGAACGATTGCGCAGCCTTAAGCAGCATGCTATAATATAAGAAAAACAGGAGGCACGATCATGGCTTATTTTAAAGTTGAGTATTTTTCAGAGGCTCTGCACCGCAGGACCACTTTCGATGTTCTGATCCCGAACGACCTCAGGGAACCGTCCGAGTATGGCGACCGTCCCATGAAGACCCTGTTCCTGCTGCATGGCTACACCGGCAACGCGGAAAACTGGGTGCCGGCCGGTCTCCCGGAGAAGTATAACTTCGCTATCGTCATGCCCAGCGCTGAAAACTCTTTCTATCTCAATGGACTGAGCACCGGCCATGCCTTCCAGGACCTGGTCGGCGTAGAGCTGGTGGAATATGTGCGCAAGACCTTCGGCCTGGCCAAACGTCCGGAGGATACCGGCATTGCCGGATTGTCCATGGGCGGCTTCGGCGCGCTGCACACGGGCCTGGCCTATCCGGAAACCTTCGGCATGATAGGCGCGCTGTCCTCCGCTTTGATCGTACATGGCATCGCCCATATGAAGCCGGAGGATGAGAATCCGGTGGCCAACTACGCCTACTATCATGAATGCTTCGGCGACCTGGAGACCGTGGAGGAGCGTGACGTTAATCCCGAGGTCTTGGCCAAAAAGCTGAAAGAAGCCGGTGGGCCGATGCCGAAGATCTACATGGCTTGCGGCACGGAGGACGGCCTTCTGGAGCCCAACCGGCAGATGCACCGTTTCCTCGAGGCTGAGGGCATCGAGCATGAGTACCATGAAGGTCCGGGCGTCCATGATATGGTCTTCTGGCATGAGTACATTGCCAAAGTCATTCCGTGGATGTTTGGATAAACACAAGGGCCCTGTTTTCGCCGGGCTGAAATCGCGATTTTCTTTCCCAAGGCCCAATGGGCTAAAAAAATGGGCCACAGAACACTTTTTTGTTTCTGTGGCCCTTTGCTTTTGCCGGTTTTATTCTTCATAAAGGATATACAAAAAAGAAAACATTGGTGTTGAGAAATTCCGCGACAAAAGGTACAATAGAGGATAAGAATGATCAGAATACAAATTGCCGCGGCAGAAGCGGCAAGTGAACGGCAAGGAGGATGTTTATGAAGTATCAGAAGCTTTTTGAACCGATCCGGATCGGCAAGGTCACGCTCCCGAACCGATATGCCATGGCGCCTATGGGGCCGTTGGGCATGGGTGATAGCGAGGGTGGATGGAACCAGCGTGGTATCGACTATTACACCCGCCGCGCGGCCGGCGGCATTGGTCTTGTGATCACCGGCGTTACGTTTTCCGATTGCACGGTGGAGACGCAGAGCATGCCCAACTGTCCGAACAGCACGTATAATCCGGTGCACTTTACCCGCACCAGCCGGGAAATGACCGAGCGCGTGCATGCTTATGGCAGCAAGATCTTCCTGATGATGAGCGGTGGCTTTGGCCGCGTCACCATCCCCACCAACCTGGGTGAATTCCCGCCGGTGGCGCCTTCCGAGATCCCTCATCGCTGGCTGGATAAGACATGCCGGGCGCTTACCATCGATGAGATCCACAGCATCGTGGAAAGCTTCGGCAAGGGCGCATTTAACGCCAAACGTGCCGGCTTTGACGGGGTCGAGATCCATGCGGTCCATGAAGGCTACCTGATCGATCAGTTCGCCATCTCCTTCTTCAACCACCGTACGGATGAATATGGCGGCTCTCTGGAAAACAGGCTGCGTTTTGCCCGTGAAGTCCGGGAAGAGATCGCGAAGACCTGCGGATGGGACTTCCCGGTATCGCTGCGCTTCTCCTTAAAATCCATGGTCAAGGACTGGCGGGAAGGCGCGCTTCCGGGCGAGGAGTTCGAAGAGAAGGGCCGTGACATTGAAGAAGGACTGGAAGCGGCAAAACTCCTGGAGCAGTATGGTTATGACGCTTTGGACGTGGACGCGGGCACCTATGATGCCTGGTGGTGGAACCATCCGCCCATGTACATGGAAAAAGCTCCTTATAAAAAGTACGCGAAGCTGGTCAAGGAAACGGTGAAGATCCCGGTCCTGATGGCCGGCCGCGTGGATGACCCCGACACCGCGCTCTCTTGTGTGGAAAGCGGCATCTGCGATATCGTAAGCCTGGGCCGCCCCACTTTGGCGGATCCGGACATCGTCAAAAAGATCCGCACCGGACGTGTGAAGGAGATCCGCCCCTGCATCAGCTGTCAGGAAGGCTGCATGGGCCGCATCCAGCATTACTCCATGATCAACTGCGCGGTCAATCCGCAGGCTGCCAGAGAACGTGTGACCCAGTACAACCCCATCGTCAAAAAGAAGAAGGTGCTGGTGGTCGGCGGAGGTCCGGCCGGCTGTGAGGCCGCCCGTGTGCTGGCCGAGCGCGGACATGAGCCGGTGCTTTATGAAGCAGGCAGCAAGCTTGGCGGCAACCTGATCCCCGGCGGAGCGCCAAGTTTCAAGGAAGATGACCGGGCCTTGGCCCAGTGGTACACCGATGAACTGGAGCGCCTGGGCGTGGAAGTCCACCTGAACGAAAAGGCAGACGCCGCCCTTGTCCGGAACAGCGCTTTTGATGCCGTGATCCTGGCCACCGGTTCCCGTCCGAAGATCTTCAGCCTGGGAGATGATGAGAAAGTCTACGCGGCGGAGCAGGTCTTGTTGGGTCAGAAGGATCCGGGGCAGACCGTGGCGGTCGTCGGTGCGGGCCTTGTTGGCTGCGAGCTGGCGCTGGATCTGGCCATGAAAGGCAAGAAAGTCTATCTGCTGGAGGCTCTGGACAAGATCATGGCGGTCAATGGTCCGCTGTGCAGCGCCAACAAGGACATGCTGGAGCGCCTGATCCCCTACAATGGAATCGAGACCATCTGCGGGGCCAAGGTCACCAGCTATCAGGAGGGCGTCCTGAAGACCGAAGTGGGCGGCGAGGTGAAAGAGATCGCCGCGGACAGCGTGGTCCTGTGCGTCGGCTATCGCAGCGAGAACAGCTTGTATGAAGAAGTGAAGTTTGATATCGATGAGCTGTATCTGCTGGGCGATGCCCGGGAGGTCAGCAACATCATGTACGCCATCTGGGACGCTTTTGAAGTCGCGAACCAGATCTGAACACAAAAAAACCGACCTTTGAGTGAGGTCGGTTTTTTGATGGGGTTATAAGGATCATTCCCGTAGCATCATCATAAGGCTGAAGATCTCATCGCGGTCATCCGGGTTCATGAAGAACATGACCTGGGTCTTCCCATAGGTATAAACGAGAGAGAAATCATCCTCGGTCATCTCATTTTCCGGATCGCCCAACGCGTCGATGACGTCCTGGGTCGTGGCCGGGATCGTGACCTTGCCCTGGGCCTTCACCTTAGAAGTGTCTCCGTAATAATCGCCGATCTCGAGGGCAGTGATGACGCCGTCTACATGTTCGGTGATGCACAGGCCTTCATAAAAATGCAGGATGTCCTTGCTGGATTCATCGCCATCGCAGGGGATGACATCCTGTGCAGGCTGGGTCGGTTCGCCAAGTTTCCCCTCGATATCCGCGAACTTAGTGCCGACCACGACGTTCGTACCGTTCATTGTGACATAACCTTCGGTCGGTTCTTTGGCGGAACCTTTGCCGCAGGCGGTCAGGCTGGCCAGGACCATGATGGAAGCCAGCATCAGGCAAAGCAGTTTTTTCATTTGTGTTTCCTCCCAATGTATTAATATTTATTGCAGGACCAGGTCAGGACCGGACCAGGCGGTCTCGCCGCGGATGACAGTCACATGACAGGTGCCTGAGAGAGCATAGTCGGGGGAGAGGGTCAGGGTGAAACCATCACCGGTGTCTTCTCCTAAAAGATTGGATTCATAGATGGGGAACGCTTCAAACAGGTAGGTCGTTCCGTCCTGTTCCAGCCGGATATATACGCGGCCATCACCCATGTCAGCGCCTTCCGGAAACGCGCCGTACAGCTTGGGACCGAAGCTGGACTTCGAAACGGCAACATCCAGCGATCCGCCCTCGGTGAGATCCGTCTTGAAGGTGCTTTCGCGCAGCGGGGCGTACATGTTTGGCGCGGAATCGATGATACGGGACAGGTTGCGTTCCGCGATCTCCAGAATGTAATCCGTGCCTTCGTTCCAGCTGTTCAGATCCGGGTTGCTGGTGCGCTGGAAGGTGGCCGTTTCATAGCTTGCGATCATGTCGGGCAGGATGGCCCGGGCAAAGGAATCACGCGCCATGAACAGGCTGGATCCGTCGGACAGGTCATGATTGAGCGTGGAGAAATTGTCATCGTGTTCCTCCTTGTCGCTCATGAACAGCTCCAGCTGCGCTTTGGCGCTGCCGGCCCGAAGCTGGCTTGTGAATTCGAAATCCGGCAGGGGCAGATCGTTGTAGTATTGCGTATCCAAGGTGCCGGCGGCCGGGTAGAGAAGCTTGTCCAGATCACCGCGCCAGTCCTTGCGGGTCTCCCAGGACAGGGACGTGATATCCGCGCAGGGCTTGCCCAAGGCTTCCATGATGGCGCTGTATCCGACGTAGGCTCCTTTATAATTCCAGTGGGAATCCCGGACATGATAGAGGCCTTCTGCCTTCGCGTCGGTAAGCACCTGCTTCATATCGACGAAGGAAACGCCTTCTTCCTCTATAGCGCGGCTGATCCGGTCGATGTCGTGCTCCTGGGCCGCCCGGTAAGCGGAGGGCATGTATTCGCCATAGACGGAGGACTTGTTGGGCACCGGTACGAACAGGAAATGCCCGTCCTTTGTCGCGATATGCTCCTGCACCAAGGACAGGGTGATGGCAAAGGAACGGACCTCGTGCTCAGACATAGCCTTCGTTCCCAGGTAGTCCGGCGCTTCACTGTTGAAGAACAGCCAGCCGTCCTTGCCCACGATGACGTTCGACGTGGCGGCGTGCAGCACTTCTCCTTTGATAAAGTTGGCCGCGGTCAGAAGGGACGCCCGAAGGGGGATCCTATCGTTAAAAGCGGATTCAAAATCGTCAGAGAAAGAAACATTCAGATGGCCGTTTTCCACGTAGGATGGCCAGGCGGTGAGGGAACGCTTTTCCAGCTTGGCGCTGTTCTTAAAGAAAGGCATCAGCACGGCGGGAAGCGCGCACAGGATAAAGAAGACGATGATGTAGATCAGTTTATATATCTTATTCATGACTGCCTCCTTTAGAACCGGAAATAGATGAACGGATTGTACTTGCTCGAAACCAGAGACAAGACACAAAGCGCGAAGATGACCAGAGTACCCAGGGAAGCCGCGTACTCATAGGGAACGGCCAGAGAAGAGGCAAGCGCCTTTTCCCGCAGCTTGGGGAAAACAGGCATGGAGATCAGGATGGCGATCATGAAGGTCACCAGGAATAACGGCGTGATCAGGGCGAAGACCTCGGCTTCCTGCGGCGTGCGCAGAGCGGAGAAGTCAAACATCCGGCCGATCAGGGCAAATCCCTGCCCCAGCGTGTCAGCCCGGAACAGGACAAAAGCGACGACCACGACCAGCAAGGTGTAGAGATGACCGAAGGGCTTGAACCATTTCTTCTCCACCGGAATGACGTGCCAGGTCTCCAGCATCTGGCACAGGCCGTGCAGCAGCCCCCAGATGATAAAGGTGAAGTTGGCGCCGTGCCACAGACCGGTCAGGAAGAAGACGATGAGCTTGTTCAACGTGGTACGCGCTTTGCCCTTGCGGTTGCCGCCCAGCGGGATGTACACATATTCCTTGAACCAGGTGGATAAGGAAATGTGCCAGCGCCGCCAGAAGGTCTGGATGGAAGAAGCGATGAACGGATAGTTGAAGTTTTCTTTAAAGTCGAATCCGAAGACACAGCCCAGGCCGATGGCCATGTCGCTGTAACCGGAAAAGTCGAAGAAGATCTGCAGGGTGTAGCAGATGGCGCCTACCCAGGAGCCGGCCGTACCCAGAAGAGCGGGATCCAGACCAAAGACATGATCCGCGATCAGACCCATCTGATTGGCGATCAGCACTTTTTTGCCAAGGCCCAGGATGAAGCGGTGCAGGCCCCGGCTGATCCGGTCAACGGAAAATTCACGCTGGTCCAGCCGGTCGGCGATATCCTCATAGCGGACGATGGGGCCGGCGATGAGCTGCGGGAAGAAGGCGATGTACAGCAGTACGGAGAACAGGCTCTTCTGCACCTTTTCCTTGCTGCGATAGACATCGATGACATAGCTTAAACCCTGGAAGGTGAAAAAGGAAATGCCGATCGGCAGACGGATGTGCGGCACCGGAATGTGGGCGTGGAACACCGCGTTGAAAATCTCGGCAAAGAAGCCCGTGTATTTATACACAAAAAGCAGTCCGATGTTGAGAATGACAGCCGCCGCGACCGCGGCTTTATCAAGCTTGTTTCCGGAGGCGAGGCGGCCAAACAGATAGTTCAGCACGATCGAGATGAGCATGATCATGACGGCGACGGGCTCGCCATAGGCATAGAAGATCAGGCTGGATGCCGCCAGAATGATGTTGCGGGCGGTGTGATTGCGGATCAGAGCGTAGAGCACGAACGTGATCGGCAAAAACAGAAATAAAAAGGTTACAGAACTGAAGGTCATGTTTCTATCCTTCTTTCGGACCATATTCTTCAAGCCCACATTATAACATAAAGAAAGGAAGCCTTCCATAGCTTTTTAAACTGTGCTACAATGAGAAAAAATACGAGCAACGTAAGGAAAGGAGATCCTTCATGCGCAATGTCGTTTTGATCGTTTGTGACCAGCTCAGGCCCGACTTTCTGCACGCCTACGGGGCGGATTTTATACCGACTCCGCATATCGACGCGCTGGCGGCCGATGGCTGCGTGTTTGAACAGGCCTTTACCGCCTCTACGGTGTGCGCGCCGGCCCGGGCGTCCATGTTTACCGGGCTTCCGGTATCCGCCCACGGAGCCTGGACCAACCAGATCCCGGTCAAAGATGGGATCCGGTATCTGCCGGAGCGGCTCAATGACCTGGGCTATCATACGGCGGCGGTCGGCAGCTATGACCATGCGCCGAAGGGCAATACCATAGGATATCAGTATCTGAAGACGCTCATCAACGGAAGGGATAATGAGCATCTGGATCAGCTGAAAAAACGCCATCCGGAAGCGGTCACTTCTTACGCGGCGGATGGCCTGAGTTTCAAATATACGGAAGAGGAGCACTATGACCGCTGGTCATGCGACCAGGCGATAGATTACCTGAAGAGGCCGCATGACAGACCCTTCTTCCTGTACTGCGGCTTCCTGATGCCCCACGGCCCCTATCTGCCGCCTAAAGAGGTGAAGGGACGGGTCGATCCGGACAAGATCCCGGACTTCTGGCCCCAGACCCGGGATGATATTCCCGCGGTGGAGCAGTATCGGCATGCCTTCGTGAATCCGAAAGAATTGCTGGATACGGAGTCGGACCCGGAGGCCACAAGGAAGGCAATGGAACAGCGCAAGGCGGAACGCGTCGCCTATTGCGAAATGATCTGCGAGATCGATGACCTGGTCGGCCGCCTGGTCACGCAGCTAAAAGAGAGCGGCCTGTATGAGAATACCACGATCCTCTTCACCGCGGACCATGGCAGCATGGAGAACGACCTTGGCGTCAACACCAAGGGGCCCTGGCCGTATACGCCGCAGCTGTTCATCCCCATGATCCTTGCCAATGCCCCGGGCCTTGCGCCGGGATCACGGTCTGACATCCTGTGCGGGAACCTGGATGTAGGCGCCACCGTGCTGGATCTGGCAGGCAGTCATGAACCATTCGGCCTGTCCCGGTCCATGATCGGCATGACAAACGGTTCCGTCCCGGAAAGGGAAGTAGGCTTCAGCGAGTTCTGCGACAGCGTGAAGACGGTGATCAGCAAGCAGTACACGTTTTCTTATTATCCGTTCACGGGCAAGTGTACCCTGTTCGACAGGGACAAGGATCCGCGCTTCTCCATCGATCTGGCCAAGAATCCGGAGTACGCTCCAATAGTACAAAGTTTCCTGATGCGGGTCATCGATTTCATGACCCTATGCAAAGGGGTGCGCATCGAGACCCATGACCTGGCTCCCGAAATCAAAAAAGGGATCGAAGCATACGATCCCTCCTTCATGGATTCCTTTGAGATCTGCTACCCGCTGGGCTCCCCGGCTGAGGTGGAGAGCGTGCGGGCGGCCGGGCTGGATGCGGATTACAACGAATTCACGAAGACCCACCCCATCAAAGCGCATTATGGCGTTTATTGGCAAAAAAGAGATTATTGAGACTGCTTTTCCCGATCCGGAAGAGGACCCGGCTGTCAGCTCTTCCACTTATAAACTGCATAAGGAGCTCCTTCCTTTACTGCAAAAAACGAAGAACTTACAGGCGAATCATAACATAAATAGGACAAATCAGCAATCCATTCCTGAAGAAACGTGTTATAATACAGACAATAAAAAGCTTCCTGACGGAGCGGAAAGAGGACAGATATGAAAAACAAGAACGGCAATTCAGATCAGATCGCGCGCAAGTATATGGATTCATTGGTCGTGGAAGAGCGTGTGCTCGGCGCGGTGCGCCCGGATACGAAGGTCACCTTCCTGGGCGAAGAATTTGATACCCCCATCATGGCCGGTGCCTTGAGCCATCTGCCGAACGGCATGGCACCCTATGCGGAAGGCGCGAAGCTGGCAAACGCTGCCTGCTTTATCGGCATGGGAGATAACGAAACCTTTGGCGCCTGCCTGGATACCGGTGCCAAGGTGATCAAGATCATCAAGCCCTATGCGAATCGGGAAGAGATCTTCAGCCGCCTTCGTTATGCCGAAGAGCACGGTGCCCTGGCGGTGGGTCTGGACGGCGGACACGCCATCAAGCCGGAATCTCCGGAATTTGACACGATCCAGGGCTGCCCCATGAAGCTGCCCACACTGGAAGAACTGAAGGAATACATTGCCGCCACCAAACTGCCCTTCTTCCTGAAGGACATCCTCAGCGTTCGTGACGCGGTGCTGGCGAAAGAGATCGGCGCGGCCGGCGTCATCATCGGTCATCATCACGACCTGATGCACTGGGCTACCCCGCCCGTGTATCTGATGAAGCAGATCCGTGAGGCCGTAGGCGATGATTTCATCCTGATCGCTGATGGCGGTATCGAAGACGGTTTCGACGCCTTCAAAGCCCTGGCTATGGGGGCTGACATGGTCTGCGTAGGACGCGCGCTCATGCCGCCGTACATGAAGGACGGAGCTGAGGGCGTTGCGGCGACCATTCGTACACTCAATGACGAACTGGCTTCCATGATGTATCGCACCGCTGCGGCGGATGTGAAGAGCATCGATCCCTCCGTGATCCACGAGGGCTGGTGGCTGTAAAGACTTGAGAAGAGAAAAGATCCGGCAGAAGGCGTCGGATCTTTTTGATTTCAGGAGAAGGTTGTTCAGAAAAAGGCAAGAGAAAAAGAGTTTCTTCTATTGTTATTTAAACGTGGTCGGTACATAATGGAAAAAACTTCGTAAAAGGCATATCCGATGCCTGATTATGATCAAAGGACAGGAGGCAAGACGAATGAAAATAACACTCGGTTCTTATGAGATCCTGTTTCAGGATGGCGGCCTTCAGGTGAACAAAGAAGGACAGTGTTTGTATTTCAACCATCGGCCTGTATACGTGTCGGTCAAAACCTATGGCGCGATCAATGAATTCCGGGACAGTGCCTACGATAGCCTGATTCCGGTCACGGACGGCGTTTTGGGAGAGTGCCGGTTTGTGACCGATAACGGGTCTGTTCTATATGTGCGCGACCTGTACACAGCCCGGGACGGTTCCCTGAAGATCGCCCGCAAAACACTGGTGGAAAAGGCCGATCCAGATGATCTGGGATTCGAGACCAAGATTTTCTTCTACCAGGCGCAGTCGGACGAACTGAGGGATTTCGACTACTTTTATCCCGGACAGTGGTATAAACAGAATGAATACGCGGCAGACTACGCCATGGGAAAACAGCTGGATCTGCAGTATCATTGGCGCAAGGAGACCAATTGCGGACTGCCTCTGTTTGCCATGCAGAACAAGAAAAGCGGCGAAACGATCTGCCTGTCCAGATGGGCAGCAGATGCTTCCCTCCCTTCGCTGGACCGCACCTCGACGGAGAACTATGCTTATGTAGATCCGAAGATGACAGTCGGCTCCTTCGGCGTCAGTAAGGCGAAGCCGGAGGCCTTGACATACACGTACTACGGGCACATGTTTACCACCCCGCTGCCGAATACACAGTGCGATGGCGTATCGATCGATTATATCTATCCGGCGGCCAACGGACAGCAGCCTTGGAAGGCCTGGGGACCGGTCCGGGGAGAGCATCCGATCTCGAACGTCGTGTGGATGCACCCGATGAGGGAGGGCTTTACGCAGAACTATGCGATTGCGGCGGACTTTGGATGCTACGAGGATTTCGGCATGATGATGAGGGCGTCCTGGCGTAAAGTCTATCCGCGGCTTAAGGACCGCCTGTTTACTGTCGATAATGAGACCCTGTTCGATAACATGATGTTCTTCCTGAAAGATATCACCAGGCAGTTTGGCGAAGCCTGGGGCACGCCCTTCGTGGCGCAGCTGCCGGATTTCGATCCCAATTCCTTCTCGGCAGAGATCGGCTTCGTCGGCCAGCAGACGGGCATCGGCTATCAGCTGCTGCGGTGGGGCACCCTGAAAGGGGATCCGGAAGCCGTGAAAAAAGGCCTGGGGATCCTGGATTTCTGGGCGGATCATACCATGACCGAGACCGGATGTCCCAAGGTCTGGATGCACCTGTCCGCGCATCAGCCGGAACCGCAGCCCCAATGGATTCGCCAGATCGGGGATGGGCTGGAGGCGATCCTGGACGCCTATGTCTTTGAATATAAGCGCGGACGCGAGCATGAGAACTGGCTGACCTATTGCAAGCGCACAGCGGACTGGCTGGTCTCGAAGCAGAACGAAGACGGAAGTCTGTACCGATCCTATAATTATGACGGTACGGTCTGCATGGACTCGAAAGCGAATACGCCCAGCATTGTCCGGTTCCTGCTGCAGATGTACCTGGTAAGCGGGGATGAAGCATATAAGGCCGCCGCGATCCGGGCGGGTGAATGGACCTATGAGCATCAGTTCAAGGGCTTTGAATACCGGGGCGGCACCTGCGACCAGTCCGATGTGATGGACAAAGAATCCGGCATCTACGCGATGTTTGCTTTTATCGCGCTGTATGATATCACGAAGGAGGCGCGCTGGCTGGAAGCGGCCTGCGGCGCGGCAGACTATGTTGAGACCTTCACCTTTGTCTGGTCCTTCCCGGTCTATGTTCCGTATCCGGCCCATCCCTTCAACCGGAACCATATTTCCGGACAGAGCAACGTTACGGTAGGGACGCCGGGCGGAGATGTGTACATGGCAGCCTGCAGCTACACCTATTACAGGCTGTATCTGCTGACCGGGGATCCACATTATTGTGACTTTGCCGAATTCCTGAACCGCAACCTGAAGCAGGCCAATGATATCGACGGCAGCATGGGATACAAATACATTGGGCTGATCCATGAGGGAGGATCCTTCGCTGAGCAGCAGTATCGGGGCCGGTTCCACTGGCTGGCCTGGTGTACTTTCGTCGAGGTGGACCCTGCCTCCCGGTTCTTCGATACCTTCGGCGCCCATGAGGTGGCTGATATCGAGAAGCTTCCTTGGGAAGAAAGAGTCCGGCGCAACGAGATCTATCAAGACTATTACCGATAAGGAGGATCTGATATGGCGATCCAAAGTACTTCCGAACGAAATCTCTGGGCCCAGTTCGACGCGCTGCAGCTGGGGTCAGGCTGGGATGAAGCAGACATCACGAAACCGCAGATCCTGGTAGAGGATGCCTATGGCGACAGCCATCCCGGCAGCGTGCATCTGAATACATTAAGTGAGCATATCTGCCGCGGAGTCTATGAGTCGGGCGGCGCTCCGGGACGGTTCCATGCGACGGACATCTGTGATGGGTGCGCTCAGGGACATGATGGAATGAATATGATCCTGGCTTCCCGGGAAACGATCTGCGACATGGTGGAACTGCATGCGGGCTTTGTCCCGTGGGACGGGATGGTCATCACCTCTTCCTGCGACAAATCGATCCCGGCGCATCTGAAAGCGATGGCCCGGGTCGATATTCCGGCCATCTTTCTGCCGGGCGGCAGCATGAGACCTGGCCCCAATATGACAACGTCCTTAGTCGCGGGGGATATTTCTCTGCGGCAGAAGATCAAGGACAGCGGTCTTACGGCCAGCGAGATCCGGGATTATAAGCTGACGGGCTGTCCTTCCGCAGGCGCCTGCACCTTCCTTGGCACGGCGTCCACGATGCAGTGTATGGCAGAGGCGCTGGGACTGAGCCTGCCGGGGTCCGCCCTGGTTCCGGCCACGATGCGGGACATCCAGGCCTATGCCAGGGCCGCCGGACGGATGATCCTGGAACTTGTCAAAAAGAACATTCGTCCCTCGGATATCCTGACCCCCGCCGCCTTCCGCAACGCGATCATCGTGCATGCGGCGATTGGAGGGTCGACCAACGCAACGCTGCATCTGCCGTCGATCGCGAAAGAGCGGGGACTGGTCCTTCCAGTGGAGTGGTTCGACGAACTGGGCCGGAATACGCCCCATATCGGCAACCTGTATCCAAGCGGAAAAGAACTGACGGAATCCTTCTGGTTCGCCGGTGGCATCCCCGCGGTGCAATGGGCGCTGAAGGATCTGCTGGATCTGGATGTAATGACCGTGACAGGACAGACCTTGGGCGAGAATCTTAAACAGCTGGAAGAAGAAGGCTGGTTTGTCCGCAATCTTGGGTATCTGCACAATTACGGGCTGCGCAAGGAAGATGTGATCTTCCCCAGAGAGACGACCGAAGAAATGGGATCGATCGCGGTCCTGAAAGGGAATCTGGCGCCGGAAGGTTGTGTGATCAAGTATTCCGCATGCGCGGAGGATATGCGGAAGATGACTGGCCCGGCGAGGGTCTTCGATTCGGAAGAAGAAGCGCATGCCTTTATCGTCCGTGGAATGGCAAGACCTGGCGACATCGTGATCATCCGGTATGAAGGCCCGCGTGGCAGCGGGATGCCGGAAATGCTGATGACAACGGAAGCGATCGTATGTGATCCGCGGCTCAACGGACACGTTTCCCTGATCACGGACGGAAGGTTTTCCGGAGCGACACGCGGCGCGGCCATCGGCCATGTTTCGCCGGAGGCTGCTGCCGGAGGGCCCCTTGCCTATGTGCATGACGGAGACATCATCCACTATGATGTGGCTGCCCGTACGATCGACGTCGTCGGGGTCGATGGCCGGATGATAAGCCCGGAGGAAGTATCTGCCGTGTTGGAGGAGCGGCGCCGGGTGGAACCTTTGAAACCCGCACCGGCAAGACGCGGTGTTCTGAAGCGCTATACAGAAAACGCCTGCTCTGCCATGCAAGGAGCAGGTCTTGAATAAGGAGGAAAGCTATGATCCGATATATCACGCCGGCCATCACGCCTCTTACGACGGATGGTCATATCGACACCGAAGGGACAGCGGCATTGTATGAGTTTCTGATCAGCGGCAGGGTGGATGGCATCCTGACGCTGGGCTCGATCGGTGAATTCTTTGCCTTGCCCATGGAGGAGAAGAAGACGCTGATCAAGACAGCGGTACAGGTGATAAACCATCGCGTACCCTTGATCGTAGGCACCGGATCGACCGTCCGGGAAGATGTCGTATCCTTAAGCCGGTTTGCCCTGGCAGAGGGAGCCGATGCCGTCATGATCGTGCCGCCTTACTATTTCGCCCTGACGGATCGGGATGTTTTTGAATGGTTCGACGGGCTGGCGGCCGAGATCCCGGGACGCATCTATCTGTACAATTTCCCGGACCGGACCGGCTATCCAATCGCGGCGGAAGTAGTCAGAGCGCTGGCGGAAAAACACGCGAACATCGTCGGTATCAAGGATACCATCGGCGGGATGGATCATACCCGCGAGCTGATCAAACGTGTGCGTGAAGTGCGTCCGGACTTCGAGATCTATTCCGGCTTCGATGACAACTTCTGCCACAATGTCCTTTCCGGCGGAAACGGCTGCGTGGCCGGTCTGTCCAATATCGTCCCGGAGATCACTTCCGCTCTGGCCGAAGCGGCCCGCACCGGAGACCTGGAGGGTATGAAAAAAGGCCAGCAGCAGATCGATCGCCTGATGGATATCTATCAGGTGGGGGCTCCGTTCGTGCCCTTTGTAAAAGCCGCTGTCGTACTGCGGGGCCTGCCGATCGGGGATACGGCGTCAGCCCCGATGCCAAAGCCGACTCCGACACAGATTGAAGCATTAAAAAAGATCCTGACACGGGAAGGTGTCAGGATCTGAAAGATCTACCATTGCGCGACGGAACCATCCACGTGGAAAAGGCGTGGCGTGTCCCAGTTGCCCTCAAAGGTATGCGCGCGGACGAATTCTTCGTCCACTTCGATGCCCAGGCCCGGCTTGTCGGTAAGCTCTACATAGCTGTCGCGGATGACGATCGGTTCCTTCAGGTAACCGACGCCAAGGTCACGCCCATCTTCCATGCCCGGATGCTCCTGGATCAGGAAGTTCGGGATGCAGGCATCGGCCTGGATGCAGGCCGCCAGGGAGATAGGACCAAGCGGGTTATGCGGCGCGACGGAGCAGTGATAGGCTTCCGCCATGGCCGCGATCTTCTTGGCTTCGAAGATACCGCCGCAGTGGCAGATGTCCGGCTGCAGGACGGTGGCCGCGTGCTTTTCCAGCACTTCGCGGAAGGCGAACTTGGTAAACAGCCTCTCGCCGGTCGCGATCGGAACACTGGTCTTGGCCGCGATATAGGCCATCATGTCCACATTTTCCGGCAGAAGCGGCTCTTCGATGAACATCGGATAATAGGGTTCGAAGGCATCGATCAGGCGGCTGGCCATGCCGGCATGGATCCGTCCATGAAAATCGATCCCGATATCTACGTCGTCGCCTACGGCTTCCCTGGCGGCGGCGATTTTTTTCGCGTTGCGTTTGATATAGCCTAAGGTGTCAACATGTTCGACCGGCGCGTCCACACCCATCTTGATGGCGTTGAAGCCCTGGGCCACGCGCGCTTTCGCGCTTTCGGCGCATTCTTCCGGGGTACTGCCTCCCGCATGGGCATACATGCGGACCTTGTCACGGCAGCGGCCGCCCAGCAGTTCATAGACCGGAACGCCCAGCATCTTGCCCTTGATGTCCCACAGCGCCTGTTCGATACCGCTGATGCAGGCCGTCAGGATCGGGCCGCCACGGTAAAAAGTGGTGCAATACATCGTCTGCCACAGATGCTCGATCCGGGTGGGATCCGCACCGATCAGGACGGGCTTAAGCTCCTCGATAGCCTCTTCGACGGTTTTGGCGCGGCCTTCGATGACGGGTTCGCCCCAGCCAACGATCCCTTCATCCGTGCTGATCTTCAGGAACATCCAACGCGGCGGCACGTGGAAGGTTTCCATGTTTGTAATCTTCATGAGGACACCTCCTTCAGGTGTAATGATTCTCTGTGATGACCGGAAGCAGGGCGCCTCCGTCGATAAACAAGGTGGTTCCGGTGATGTAGCCGGCCTGTTCCGAGGCGAGGAAGACGACGGCATCGCCGATCTCCTGCGGGGTGGCGCAGCGGCCGGCCGGAATGCGGCTCTCGATACGCTTCAGGCCTTCTGAAGCGTTCCAGGACGGCAGTCTGGTATAGCCCGGGGCGATGGTCACCACGCGGATCCCGTGGGGGGCCAGCTCCAGAGCCATGTTTTCTCCGGCTTTGGCAAGGCCTGCCTTGGCGGCCGCGTAGAAGCTGGCGGTCGGCCAGCAGCCGTTCATGTGATTCGACGAGATCAGGATGATGCAACCGCGCTGGCCGTGGCGTACCATATTCCTGGCGCCTCCCTGCGCGCAGAAGTAGCTGCCCCTAAGGTCCGTGGAGATCACGGTATCAAACTGGTCCGGGGTGGCTTCCAAAAAGGGCTGGAAGCGGGTGATGCCGGCGTTGCAGACCATCAGGTCGATGGCGCCGAACCGGGCTTCCACCTCTTCAAACAGGCGGTCGATCTCATCAGTATTGCGGATATCGGCCGGAAGCAGTTCCACCCGGGCACCGTTCTCGCGGCATAGGGCGGCCGTTTCATTAGCGCCTTCCGCGGAGGTGTTGTAGTGGATGCCGATGTCATAGCCGTTCTTTGACAACTGGACCGCGATCCCCTGGCCGATGCCTCTTCCGGCACCGGTCACGATCGCGACTTTGCGTTTTTCATGCGATCCAGGCATGGGACGCCTCCAATTCTTTTGATCAGACGCTGAGCTTGCGCTCCATGATCTGGGCTGTCACAAAATACATGATCGCGGCCAGGACGATCGAGCATACGCCGGAAACGAGCAGGGTGGAAACATTATCCGAGATCATGGAGGTGGCCTGACGCATGACATAGGTGCAGGCCCAGTCCAGGACCAGGAACAGGACGAAGCTGATCAGGCCATTGAAGCGCTTGCCATTGAGCAGGGCC